>SIBK01000097.1 GCA_009695205.1 Pedosphaera sp.
AAATCCATCTGCAGGCCAAATCGCTCGGCAAAATAGGACCACGCCTTATGATATGAAACCACGATCGCACCTTTGAACGGCGCAAGTTGGGCTGTCCACTCGATGAGCCTGGCGTCGAGCCTATCGGTGAATTTCTTCGCGTTCGCCCGGAAAACCCCCGCCAAACTCGGGTCAAGTTTAGCGAACGCCTCCGCCAGATGCGCGGCAATGATACGCGCATTCAAAGGATCGATGATGAAATGCGGATTGCCCGCCGGATGAATGTCGCCCTCCGCGCGCGTCAACTGCGACGGCACTTCCAACATGCGGATGCCTTCGTTGCAGAGAATGCGTCCCGGTTGACCGGACGCGAGCTTCGGGTTGCGCGCGCCCGTAAGCAACGACGGCAGCCACCCAATTTCCAATTCTGCTCCGCCCTCAATCAACGCGTCCGCCTTGTTGAGCTTCAGCATGAAGCTGGGTTTGGCGTCCACGAAATGCGGGTCTTCCATGGGACGCGCAAGCGTCGTGATTTCAAGCTTATCGCCACCGATTTCCTTCGCGATCGCGGTAAGGTCCGGGGTCGTGACAACGACATTCAATTTCGCCTGCGCTCCGACGGTGAGGAAAAGTCCAAGCGTTCCGAGCAAAAGCCTATTCATAATTCGATTCACATCCTTCGCGTTCGTCGTCGCTTTTCATGGTTAGAATTTGTGCGCCGCGTGCGCGCCCAGCAGGAATTCAAACTGCAACCAGACCGAGTGATCTATGCCAATGCCGCTGCGGTCGTCGTAGTTGTATTGCAAACGAATCTTCGAGAACTCCGTCGGAAACCACGTCAGGTTGGGCGAGATACGCCAGCGCGTGGCGCGCTCCGCATCGGATCCATACACGGTTTCATAGGTTCCGAGCTTGGTGTGCGTGACATAATCGCCGCGTAATCCCCCAACCCATCTGGGATGAAATCCGTACAGAATCTGGGAGTAGACGCCCCAATCCGTCAGCGTCTCCTGCCCCACGGAGTTAATCAAACCGTCACTGTACAAGTCCCGGTCACCGAAACCTACCGCGCCGCTATCGTGCAGGTTCTCACTGAATGCGCCCGCCTGATAGCGACGGAGCATCGCTTCCGTCTGCCAACTCACGAACGGAAAACCCGCATTCGCGTTCGCTGGTTTCCATTTCCAGTACGCGTCCACACCATAAATCTGGGTGTCCGTGTCCGCCCCCGATCCGTTCGGACCAAACGCCGACGACGCTCCGGCCAGGAGTGTTTGCGTGTCGGACAAATCAAACGAAACAGCGTAGCGCGTTGTGTAGAGCATATCCCCTGCGGTCTTCACATCGCCTCCATCGTGAAGGCGACCCAGAAAGGCTTCGCCCTCGTGATCGCTCCGGAAACTGTGCGCCGTCTCGCCCTGACTGTTTTGCACGCCGAAGAAAAGCTCCGAGTAAAACGGTGTCGGCACGAGCCAGGAAAGACGCCCGCCGGGATTGCGTACGCCGTCTCCCCCCAGCAAACGCCCGCTTACCAACGGCGCATCAACAAAACCCCACGAATGCGGATGCTGCGTGTTGATACGACCAAACTCGGTGAGGTATTGCCCCGCGCGAATCTGAAAGTTGCCCGGGAGCGACATCGTCTCCAACCAAGCCTCCTCGAGCTCGATGAGCGACTCGCCACCGGCGCTGAGTTGGAAGACGATGTTAGCGTTGCCTCGGAAGTAAGGATCAACCGCGCCTTGCAGATTTAACTCCGCTCCTTGCACGGTGAAGCCGCGCTGATTTGGATCGTGCCCGCCGAGTTGGGTGCCGCCCTCGATATCGCTCGCCGTCGAAGTGCCTGCCGCGAATGTCGCCACCATGCCAATGTCCAAGTAGGCGGCGCCTTTCGCCACTCGCACTGGATCGGTGGGCTTCCATTGCTTGGGCGCGACCGGTGCGGCATCAGGAATGGGCGCCACCGCCACCGTCGGTTTTTGTTCAATGCTGCCTAGCCTTTTTTCGAGCGCTTGCACCCGCTCGCGCATCTCGCGTAATTCCTTCCGCAACTCTTCCACTTCATTCGCCTCCAGCGCGTTGACCGGGCTCGCGCTCGCGCCCACGATCAGACCCCACGCGGCCAGCATCACCGTCCACTTCACAAAATGCGATTTCATAAATTTCTCTTCCTAAGAATCCCCGGAGACGGTGGCTGTGAGTCGTAAAAAGTAAAGGGACCTTCCTCAACTTTAAAGGCAGGTTAGAGCGACGCACACGAGCGGAGCCCGAAGGCGTCCCGAGGCTAGGTTCAGAGGTTGGCCACTAGGGCAATTCAGCGATTTCAATGACGATATCCCGCTCCTTGCCTCGCCCGCGTTCGCTGACGAGCAATCGTCCTTTTTCAACCTGAATGCCGCCGACGCCCCCGAAATCCGTCGGAACCTTCCCAAGAAATACAACGTAGCTCTTCGTACGCGATTCGCCGGCGTCGAGATGCTCGAACAATTGCCTCCCGAAAATTGTTCCCTTGCGGGTCAGGATCGGAAACGGCTGGTGCAAACCCGTCGTCCCAAACTCCAGGCCACGCGCTGCGGGATGTCCATTGCGAACATCCCGCCACAGGCTGACCCACGGATAGTCCCGCGTGGGCCATAAATACCCCAGCAGCAGGCCGCGGCCCGGCGTCGCGGCGGTCACCCACCCAAAGTCGTCGTCGATGGCATAAGACACCACGTTCGGATTCGGATCCGATGTGAGATGCCGGAGGTTGATGGTTTGTCCATCCTGATTGAGTGCCCGCGGCCAGTAGAAGGACGGTTCCTCTGGATTCGGCAGCAATCCCCCTTGAGCAAATCCCTTCCGTCCGTTGCAGTCCACCACGGTCGTCTCGTCAAGAAACGCGCCGCCGATCGTTGGATGCTGGACCATGTTGAAAACTCTCCCGAGTTTGTTTTCGTTCCGCACCTCTTCGCGGACGAGGCAGGTCGCACCGATCGTCGCCATTCGAAGCGTTCTCTTCACGGAGAGTCCAGCCATCGGCAGCCGGGCTGACATTTCACCGCCGGCGACGCGGTCTCCAGCCCGCAGTTCGCTCGCCAAGGTCCACTCCACATGCGTAGCCTCGCCGTGGTACGGCATCCCGTTCGCACCCTCGGCGTCGGAAGGGGGGCCCCAACGATCCAGGCACAAAAAATGACCAAACCCAGTCGGTTGGGTCTCACCCTCCGCAGGAGCCGCCCAGTTCAAGGGATTCAGGCCCAGTCCACGAAACCGGAAGTCCACGATGGATCCGCCGGCGAGATCAACCACGAGCCGGGCGTCCTGCCCCTCCAGCACCAGAGAACGCCGGCCACGGACAACCTCTGCCGATCGCACGTCGGATAATCCCAAGGCTGCAACCAGTGCCGCACCCACTACGAAGCTCGATTTCATCGGTGCATTATTTTGTCAGGCCGTGAACCGCCATGCGAATCGTATACACACTCTTGCTCGCTGTGATCAACAGCGTCCGCCGGTCGCGCCCTGCGAAACAAACATTCGCCGTCCACGGTTCCGGGATATCAATGTGCTCGATCTTCTTGCCCATCGCATCAAACACGGTCACGCCCTTCCCGGTCAGGTACACATTACCCCGGTTGTCGAGGGTCATGCCGTCGGAACCCAATTCACAAAAGAGCCTCTTTTTCAGAAGACTGCCCTCCTTTTGCACGTCGTATGCGTAGGTCTTCCCGCCTGCGATATCGGAGACGTAGAGCGTCCTGCCGTCGGGCGTGCCTATGATTCCGTTGGGTTGCTTGAGTCCTTCGGCGACGCGGGTGACGGTCTTGCGGTCAGGTGAAATATAATACACGTGCTCGCCATCTTGCTCCTTGTCGCCACGTTTCCAATAGGGGCGTTTATAAAACGGGTCGGTGAAATAGGCGCCGTTGTCGGGACGCACCCAGATATCATTGGGTCCATTCAAGAGTTTTCCCCGGTACTCCCGCACCAGCACGGTGATTTTTCGGTCGGGTGCGATCGACCACAGTTCGTTTTTCTCATCGGCGCACGCGAGAAGATTTCCTTTCCGATCGAAATGCATGCCGTTGGCGCGCCCCGCGGGTTGGAGAAACATTGTGATCGCGTTGCCCGGCACCCATTTCATGATCCGGTCGTTGGGTTGATCGGTGAAATAGA
Organism: Pedosphaera sp.; assembly: GCA_009695205.1. Taxonomy (GTDB): domain Bacteria; phylum Verrucomicrobiota; class Verrucomicrobiia; order Limisphaerales; family UBA9464; genus SIBK01. Next base: position 4,138 of record SIBK01000097.1, read on the forward strand.
CATTGCCGCGGCGATCCACCGCAGGTCCCTCCGTGAATTCGAACGCGCCGGACAGTTTTTCTACTTTTGCTCCGGGTTCCAGGACGCCCGCACCGGCATTGAGCGTCACGGATTGGGAGGCGATGGCCACGAGGATCACGCTCAGGGACAACAAGTGCTTCATGTTCTTGCTATTCATTGTTTTAAAGAAGTTGTGGAAATATGGACTCATCCGTCGAATTGAACAATACAAAGGACGCCGGCTGTTTCAATCCAAGGTCTGGCGGTAGCGTTTCAATCCAAGGGTCATCGCAACAACCAGGAATAGGGCCAGGGGCCACAGTTCGGGCGCTATGTCGCCGAGAGAGCTGCCCTTGAGAAGGATTCCCCTCACAATGCGAAGGAAATGAGTGAGTGGCAGACAGGTGCCGATCCACTGGGCCCACGGCGGCATTCCGCGAAACGGAAACATGAAACCCGAAAGAAGAATGGAGGGCAGAAAGAAAAAGAACGCCATTTGCATAGCCTGAAGTTGGTTGCTAGCGAGGGTTGAAAATGTGATTCCGACGGCGAGATTTGCGGCGATGAACAGCAGGACGATCGCGTAGAGCAGCGGCAAGCTCCCAACCATCGGCACATGAAAGAAGAACCGCGACGCAATCAGAATGAGTGTGACCTGGACGTATCCGACCAGGATATAAGGCAGAATCTTCCCTGCCATCACCTCAAGCGGGCGCGCGGGAGTTGCCAGAAGGTTTTCCATCGTTCCACGCTCGCGTTCGCGGGTGATGGCGAGCGAGGTGATGATGATCATCGTCATTGTCAGGACGACACCCATGAGGCCGGGCACCACGTTGTACTGAGTGTTGTTTTCTGGGTTGTAATGGGCGTGGACGACGATATTGACCGCTGCAGTATTAGCTTTGAACCGCGCCAGGGGGCCTCGCAGATCCCGGTCGAGCGCGGCGTCAGCGAGCGAGCGCATCGCTGCGAGTGCGGGGCCCGTGGCCGCCGGGTCCGTGGCGTCGGCTTCGAGCAGGATCGTCGGCCGCTCGCCGCGTAGGAGCCGCCGCGAAAAGTCCTCGGGAAACGTTGCGACGAACTGCACGGCGCCTATCTGAAGTAGCTTCGCGGCTTGATCCTCGGTGTGCACCTCCCGGGTAAACTCGAAATAATCGCTGTGCTGCATCGCGGCCACGAGCGTGCGGGCAAATGGCCCGCTATCCGCGTTGAGGACCGCGGCCGGCAAATGCTTCGGATCGGAGTTGATCGCAAACCCGAACAGCGTGAGCTGGATCAGGGGAATGCCGATCATCATGGCGAACGTGAGCCTGTCACGTTTCATTTGGACAAACTCCTTCAGCACCACCGCCCAAAAACGATGAAAGGTGAATCGCCTCATTTCAATTTGTCCGAGGATCGCCCCATGAGGCTGATGAATACATCCTCGAGTCCACTGGGTATCTGCCGCCACGGGTGCGACGGATCCGTCCGCCACGGCCGGAGTGCCGCTTCAATACGGTCTGCATCCTGGCCCGTGACATGCAGAGTGTTGCCGAAGGGAACGACCTGCTCCACACCGTCGCATTTCCGCAGCGATTCGGCAAGGCGGGCCAGACCGGGCCCAGAAACTTCCCAAGTCGTCAACCCGACGGATGCGATCACCTCCCCTACCGTTCCCATCGCGAGAAGGGTGCCGTCGGCAATATAAGCAAGACGATGGCACCGCTCGGCTTCGTCCATATAATGTGTCGTGATCAATACGGTCATCCCTTCGGCCGCCAGTCGGTGCAATTCTTCCCAAAACTCGCGCCGAGCTTTCGGGTCCACTCCTGCGGTGGGCTCGTCCAAAAGCAATAACTGTGGCGAATGAATCAGACAGGCTGCCAACGCCAGACGTTGTTTCCATCCGCCCGATAACTGCCCGGCAAGCTGATGACTGCGGCCCGCGAGTCCGAGCCGATCGAGAGCCTTGTCGACCGCAGTTCGGCGGTCGGGCACGCCGTACACGCGCGCAATGAAATCAAGATTCTCTCGAATGCTGAGGTCCTCATAATAGCTGAACTTCTGTGTCATGTACCCGACGTGCGCGCGGATCTGGCGCTGCTCGGTGAGAACGTTGTAATCCAGGCACGTGCCGCTTCCCGATTCCGGCGTAAGAAGGCCGCAAAGCGTCCGGATGAACGTCGTCTTGCCGCTGCCATTCGGGCCAAGGAATCCGAAGATCTCCCCGCGATCCACTTGCAGGTTGATACCGTTAACCACTGTCTTGTCACCAAACCGCTTGGTGATGCCAGAAACGTCGATGACGTGGGCACCGAGAGCCATGGAGTCAGGGGGCGACATCGGCGGGCTGCCCGGGATGCAGGTCACGGGCAACGGAAACATCCTCGGGTGTTGCTTCGATCAAGAACACCAGCTTCGCGCGATTGTCGCGATTATAAAGCACCGGCGGTGTAAATTCCGGCTTAACCGAAACATAGGTGACCCGGGCTTGAAACGGGGCGGATCTTTCTGTGATTGAAATCTTCACGGCGTCGCGAAGTTTGAGGGCGCCGAGTTCAGCCTCTGGGACGAAGAAACGGACCTTAATGTTCTCCGGAGGCAAAAGGATAACCACCGGGCTGCCGGCCAAGACATGTTCGCCGGTCCGGTACAATGTATCGTAGACAAGACCCGACACCGGCGCCTTGAGACGTCTCTGATTCAGGCTCCAATCGATCCGATCCAACGCCGCGCGGGCTGAGTCCAGGTCCGCCTCGGCCGCGTTGATTACGTCGATGCGGCCACCGAGTCGAGCCGTCGCGAGCTGCGCTTCGATTTCCGCTACGAGATGAGTGGTCGACACGTGAGTCAGCCGCACCCGATCAAACTCATCTTCCGTCACGGCGTGCTGTGCGAGCAGAGTGGTGGCGCGCTCCAGTTGCCGTCGGGAAAGTTCCGCGCCGGCCCGGGCCTGCGCGAGACGGGCATCCAGGGACGAGATTTCCGTTGGACGAAGACCCTTCCGCGAATCCTCGAGTCGTGCGGCGAGTTGGCGAACCCGTTCCGAAGCTTCGCGCTGGGCAGCCTGCTCCTGAGTTTGCTCCAATCGGAAGAGTTCCGCGCCCGCTTCGATTTGAGTTCCCTTGGATACGGACAAGTTCTCGATCCGCCCTGCAAGAGAAGGCCCGAGATAGAGAAAGTCGCCTTCGATATAGCCCTGCCATCGAGTATTGGCCGGCCGGCTGCAACCGGTCGCGAAAGCCAACAGCCATAGGACCAAAGCGAAAAACAGCGGTCGCGGCCTCGAATTTGAGATCTCTCCTGAGAGATGGCGCGCACCGCGTGCGCCGTTCAGGAATCTAGCTTGTGGTACATTCTGCACGAATGATCCGAATGTTGGGTACAATCGGCTGTCCGTCAATCGGACTCCTCGGATCAAGAATCCAGAGAACTGGAGGCTGCGCCATCACGGTTTGCCATGCCCCAATTCCGAGACATAGATATCACTCCTTTTTCCGACACTGGAATAGAATTCCAGGCAGCGCCTGGCCACGGTCGGCCAGACAAAATGATCGAGAATGCGCTGGCGCCCATTTGCACCCATCTTGGCCGCTTCCTCCGGGTGCTCACTCAGCCAAACAATCCGCTCGCGAAGGGCACCGGGGTTGTTGGGCGGGACGACGAAACCATCGATGCCATGGCGGACGATTTCGGGCATGCTGGCGACATCTGTGCAAAGGACGGGCGCTCCACAGGCCATGCCTTCGAGCAACGTTTGTCCAAGGAGCTCGGGCACGAGAGTTTCTCCGCCGAAAACCGACTTGTAAACGCTTGGCAAAACGACGCAGAGCGCCGATTGATAGGCAGACACAAGCTGCCGATCATTCAATCCGTGCAAAAAGGAAACATTTTTCCCTAAAGAAAGTTGCTTTAATAACTCTACAAACTCCTCATGATAGGGCTGGCCGATGATGGCAAGCGGCAGGGTAGCTGGAATCGCCTCCACCAGGTCGTTCACGCCTTTATGAGGCATCAGGCGGCCTGTAAAGACAACGGAACGGCGGTTGCCGGGATTCACGGATGGACAAAATAGGGAGGAATCCACACCCCCGTAAATCACGGTTGCCCATGGAGCCGAGCCATGCCCGGATATAGTCCGGCTGTAAGAACTGATATGGAGGTGGCCCCTGTACCATTTGTCCGTGGAGATGTAGCTGGAAATATCCCAGCCTCCCCCGCCCAGATCGCTCGTAAAGACAGGGCGACCCGTGAAACGCCCATAGGCTGCGGCAAGGCTGGATAAGGCAACGCTTTTTTGGTGGCAATGAATGACGTCGGCATGGGAGAGCTGTCTCAGGTAGCGCCGGAAAATCAACGGATTGCTTCGTTGACCCCTTACATAGTGGGGATTTCCCAAAATGCGAACCCGCAAGGGCCCCCGTTGTTCCTCGAAATCTTGGGGACCATAACTCAAGATCGTCGTGGGCGTTAAATCCGCCATGTAACGAGCGAGTTCGTAGGCGTAGCGTTCCCCTCCCCCAACGATGCCACCCTGTTCGCCGAACAGAGCCGGAACACAATGAATAACTTTCGGCGACGCGGGCAAAATCTTTCCTTCGAGCTTAAAAATTAGTTTCTACTACTAGGAGATTGCTTTTCGGCGCGTGGCGGTTAAGGAGATTCGGCTTGTTTCACACGTTTCCATGAATTCTTTCGCGGGTTACTATCTCGCTTTGTGGGTCTTTGGCAAGGCTGGATTGGGTGTCAGGGCATCCCCTGATGGCGTTCATGCAAGCACCCGCCCAATGAAGCCTCCAAGCCAACAGATCAGAACGGTTCACCGTTAGGCGCGAGCCGCAACGCAGCGCGGACCCAGCGCTGCGGAACACCGCCGGACGGCAGCTCGGGGCGTCAACCGTGGGTTTTCAGGTGCGCAGCGATGGCGTTTTGGAGGGAAGAACGGCTGCCTTAAGGCGGAATGTCGAGTTGAATGGGCAGCAAAATCGAGTCAGACTCCCCTTGCCCGAAACCGCTGAGATTGCTCGGTCCGGACGGGCGCTGCGCCGCGCAGCAGTTCACAGTTCACAGTTCACAGTTCACAGTTCACAGTTCAAAGTTCAAAGTTCAAAATGAAAAAATCTGCGCCCTGCGCACTGGGGCTCGACTACGGCACCAATACAGTCCGGGCGCTCATTGTCCGAGCGGAGGACGGCGCGGAAATCGGACAGGGCATTGCCGCGTATTCACACGGCGAGAATGGGGTGGTGTTGGATTCCCGAGAACCGGAATTCGCCCGGCAACACCCGGCGGATTATCTGGATGCTCTCCGAACGGCCGTTCGGGGGGCGCTCGTCGAAGCGCGGGAACGGCAGGCGGGCTTTCTGCCGGAGCATATTTTAGGCATTGGAGTCGACACCACCGGAAGCACGCCCCTGCCAGTCGATTCGCTCGGTCGGGCGCTGGCCGAGGGCGCTCGGTTTAGTCGGGACGCAAATGCGTACGCCTGGCTCTGGAAGGATCACACCTCAACCGCTGAGGCGGGCAGCATCACTGCCGCGGCGGCGCAGGAACATCCGGAGTACCTCGCCAAATGCGGCGGTGTGTATTCGAGTGAATGGTTTTGGGCCAAGATCTGGCATTGCGCCAACGTGGCTCCCGAGGTGGCGGCGGCGGCAGACTCTTGGATTGAACTAGCGGACTGGATTCCAGCGATCTTGACCGGCACAGAAACACTTCCGATTCGGGGGATCTGTGCTGCCGGTCACAAGGGCTTGTACCATGAATCGTGGGGTGGATTTCCGGAGGCCGGATTTCTATCCCGTCTGCACCCTGAACTGGGTCGTCTGCGCAGGACATTGGGTAGCAGCCGTTGCGTGACCAGCGATCAACCGGCCGGGCGGCTTTCCGCTGAATGGGCCGGCCGATTGGGACTGCGCGAAGGAATTCCAGTAGCCTCCGGCGCGCTGGATGCCCATCTCGGAGCCGTCGGCAGCGGAATCGCTCCTGGCACACTGATCAAGATCCTTGGCACGAGTACGTGCGATATCATGGTACATCCGTTTTCCAACGGTGCGCTACCTGACATCCCCGGTCTCTGCGGCATCGTGCCCGGTTCCGTGCTATCGGGGCATTTTGGACTCGAAGCCGGACAAAGTGCAGTGGGAGACCTGTTCAACTGGTTTGTATCGCGCTGCGCTCCCGCCGGAGCCACGCATGAATCACTTTCCTCCGAAGCGGCCAGATTGAGCTCCGGCGAAAGCGGCCTTTTGGCGCTTGATTGGAACAACGGAAACCGAACGGTGCTAGTCGATCAACGGCTGACAGGATTGCTGGTGGGCCAGACCCTCGCGACTCGGCCCGCCGATATCTATCGCGCGCTCATTGAAGCGACCGCGTTTGGCGCACGCGTCATTTTGGAGCGCCTTCACGCATACGGAGTGACCGTCGATCGAATCGTCAATTGCGGTGGCATTGCGGAAAAGAGCCCCCTCGTGATGCAACTCTATGCGGATGTCACCGGCCGCCCGATGCACATTTCCAGGAGCACGCAAACCTGCGCGCTAGGCTCAGCGATCACAGGCGCCGTGGTGTCTGGCATTTATCCAAGCGTGGTCGCGGCACAGAAAGCGATGACCGGCGTGCAACCGACCGTCTACCGTCCCAACGCCTCCGACGTCGCCACCTATAACCAGCTCTTCCAGCTCTATAAGACGCTGCATGACGCCTTCGGCCTGGGTCGTCCTGCGAGCGACATAGGCCGGGTGATGAAGGATCTTCTGGCGCTCCGCGACGAGGCAAGAACCCGACGGTGCTGAGGTGAAGATCGAGTCCTCCGCGGAATTAGTTCGCTGACCTGGCTATCTCCTCGTTGGTCATCGCGTTGTAAATCTTCCAGTGTTCGTTGTGATAGGTCAGTTCAGGCCGGAAACTCAACTTGGCGAAGAATTTCTTTTCGAGCTCGATCAACAACCGCTCATCCGTCGTGTGGAGCCGATCTAATACCGATGGATTGCAGGCAATCCGCAGCTGAAAATCGCTCTCATCCCGCGGCCTCGCTTTCATAATCTGGGTCAGCTTGCGCTGAATCTCGACACTCATGGATTCAGCGCTCTTGACCACACCACGCCCTTTGCAGTGCGGGCAATCATCGTATAACGCCGATCGGACGCTTTCCGTGTGCCGCTGCCGTGTCATCTCCATGAGTCCCAACTGCGAGAGCGGCAGGACGTGCGTGCGTGCTTTGTCCCGCTTCAGATGCTCCTTCATCCGTTGGTAGACCGCCTGCTGATCCTTGCGCGACTTCATGTCAATGAAATCGAGCACGATGATTCCGCCCATGTTACGGAGGCGCAGCTGCCGGCAGATTTCATCGGCCGCCTCCAGGTTTACCCTGAGGATTGTGGAATCATGATTTTTGATGCCGGCCTGCTTGTGCCGGCCGGTGTTCACGTCAATGGCGACCAGCGCCTCGGTTTCGTCCATGATCAGGTATCCGCCGGATTTTAGCGGCACCTGGCGGCTGAACGCATTGTCCAGTTGTTTGGATATATTGAACCGATCAAACAGCGGCTGCGCTTCGTTATAGAAATGAACCTTCTTGGCCGAACGGGGGCTGATCTTGTCGATGCTCGTGCGGATGTGTTCATACTTCCGGGGATCATCGACAACGATGCGGCTGACGTCATCGGTGAGGAAATCGCGGATGGTGCGGTCGATGAGGTCCGGTTCCTGGAATACGCAGCGGGCCGACCCCGGTTCATTAATGCACTGTTGAATCTGGTTCCATTCATCCAGCAATAGCGCGAGGTCACGAATGAAGTAGGCTCGGCGTTTCGTTTCGCCAGCGGTTCGGACGATGACGCCCATGCCCTCAGGAATGGCGAGTTCGCGGACGATCTTCTTCAACCGCTGCCGTTCCTCGTAATTCTCGATCTTCCGGGATATGCCGCTTTGATCCGAGTTGGGAAGCAGGACGAGATAGCGACCTGGCAGGGAAAGGTTGGTTGTGACGCGAGGGCCCTTGGTGCCGATGGGCCCCTTGGTGACCTGTACGACAATTTCACTTTGGGGTGGGTAGAGTCGGGGGACATCCTTCTGCGTGATCTTTGGTTTCTCCCGGCGCCGTTTCCGTTCCGCCTCGGAACGTTCCACGACTTCGACGCTGGCATCGAAGCTGTTGGGGATGATGTCCCAGTAGTGCAGGAAGGCATTCTTCTCGAAACCGATGTCCACGAAGGCGGCTTTGAGACCGTCTTCGAGATTGCGGACCTTGCCTTTGTAGATGCTTCCGACGAGGCGTTCGACGTTGGTGCGCTCGACGGTGAAATCTTCGAGCTTGCTGTCCTCAAGAACGGCCACGCGGGTTTCGAGAGGTTCGGTATTGATCACCACCTCCTTGACCGTTTTGGGCTCGGGCTTGATGAGCGCGCGAACTCTCCGAACGACCTTGTGCACAGCGGCCCGCGCCTTTCCAAAAAGGGATTTGGGCGCAGCGATGGGTATCGGTGCCTCGCAACCATCGTCTTCGTGGACCTCTGCCGGGACCGAAAGGTCCGGCTCCCGGTAGCGGCGATCCTTCCCGTCGGCGGCAACCGGTTCAACCGATTGATCGACGCTGTCTTCCGGCAGGCCAAACGCGCGATTTTCGGCGCGGCGAATTTCCGTTTCGTGGCGATGATTGTCGAAAAACTGTTCTTCGCCCGTGGCTTCGCCGAGGGCGTCCTTGCGTGCAGAGGCGGCCTCCTTGGTGGGCTTGGCGGTAGCGGTTCCTAGACCGCCCTTTGGTTTGAAGCGCATGGCGCCCTGGCGACGCCCGAATCGTTGAGAGCTCATGATGCTGGGTCAGTAATTTCTGCGATAGAGGTGGATATTCTGGAGGATGCCGATGGCGACCAACGAGCATAGCACCGAAGTTCCGCCTGCACTGAGCAGCGGCAGTGGAATGCCTGTTACGGGCATCAATCGAATGTTCATGCCGATGTTTACGAACACGTGGGTGAAGAGGAGGGTAACGATACCGGCGGCCAGGATCCTGCCGAGGCGGTCGCGTGCCTGGCTGGCGATCTTGATGCCGGTGAAGAACACCACCGTGTAAAGTCCGAGTACCGTCAGGCTGCCGAGAAAACCTTTCTCCTCAGCGATGACGGAAAATATGAAATCGTTATGGGCCACAGCCCGCGGCAGATAGCCGAGGGCACTTTGGGTGCCTTGCCGCCACCCCTTGCCGGTGATCCCACCGCTTCCCACAGAGATCATCGCCTGGTCCACGTTATAGCGATCCTTGGCCTGCTGGGCACGGGAGGCCCGTACTTGCTCCAGCGTGGCATTTCGCGGGGTATTATCCAGGTTGAAATAGACGAGAAGGCGTCTTCGTTGATAGTCCTCCAGCTTCACAAATCGCCAGCCGGGCGGCGCGAAGAGCACATCGACTAATACAAGGGCCACAAGGAAGCCCGCACCCGCGAGGAACTTGGCAATCATGCTGTGCGGCACACCCGCCACGAACATCATGACAATCGCCACGGGCATGAATACCAATGCGGAACCAAGGTCTGGCTGTTTCAAGATCAGTACGAATGGCAGCACCGCCATACCGAGGGCGCGCCCAAAAACCCCGGGAGACCGCAACTCGTCGGCGGGTCGTGAGAGAAAGCTGGCGAGGGCAAACAGGAACGTTAGCTTGGCAAACTCACTCGGTTGAAACTGGATCGGGCCGAAATCGATCCAGCGCCGCGCACCGAGGCGTGCGACTCCAAAGAGAAAAACGCCAGCCAACAGCACCATGGAAATCCAATATCCGACCAACGCCCACCGAGCCAGCCGACGGTAGTCAATCAGACTGATGGCGACCACTGCGGCGAGACCCAGAATGCCGGCCAGCAACTGGCGAATGGCGGCAACATCGTACCACGCCACATGCCGCGCCAGCTCTTGATTGCCCGTGGCACTGAAGATGAAGGCAGCTCCGACGAGCATCAGGCCAAACACTGCCAGCCAAAGCGGCCACTCCATCACCGATTCCCTCTGGTTCAACGTAGGATCGAACATCGGGGTGCCACTTTGAAAGCGAGAGGGGGTCCGTGTCACGGCACCCCTCCATTCCAAGCGACTTCGGCACGGGCCGCGCCCCGCTCCCGATCACGGAGAAATTGGAAGATGCGCCGAGCCACCGGAGCGCAGGTCTTGCCTCCGCTGCCCCCACTTTCAACCATCACAATCACCGTGTACCGGGGGCTCTCGAACGGTGCAAAACTTGCAAACCACGTAATCTTGTCGATCAGCGTTTTGCCTTGCTTCACTTCGGCTGTGCCCGTTTTTCCGCAGACAGCGAACCCCTCCACCAGGGCTTCGTGCCCACTGCCTTCCCGATTCGACACATCCTCCCGCATGGCATCGCGGACCATTTCAAAATGCCGGGCGGCTATCCCCATTTCGCTGCGAATCTGACCGGACTTCACCGTGAGGGGCGGCTCGAAGGACGAGGACAAAGAGGGCTCGAGGCGATCCACAACTCGGGGCCAGAAAATTTTGCCTCCGTTTGCCACAGCACTGACCAACACCGCCATCTGCAACGGTGTCACCGTGATTTCCTGCCCAATGCTGACATTGGCCAGATTACCCTGGGTCCACTGGTTCTTGATATCGTCGTACTCCGGGAAGAATCCAGCCGATTCTTCGCCGGTTTTTAATCCGGTCTTTTCGCCAAGATGAAACCGGTGCCCGGTGTCCAGCACCTTTCGGAGGCCCAATCGCTGCGCATGATCAATGAAGTAGGTGTTGCTCGACTTGATGAATGCACGGAGGAAGTCGTATTCCCCCGGTGCCACAGTATCGCCAATCGAGCGCCGCCCGAGTTGGTAATGTCCTCGGCCGGGTCGTTCCGGATCCGCCTGCACGATGTACCGGCTATCAAACACCATCCCGCCATCCAGCACCGCGAGCGACGTTACAATTTTGAAAATCGAACCCGGCGCATAGCTACCGCTCGTTGCCCGGTTCAATGCAGGCCGAAGTCGCTCATCATATAATCGCCCGAATTCCTCCCGACTAATGCCATCCAAAAACTGCCCCGGCTCGAACGAGGGCGCTGAGCCGATGGCCAATACATCTCCATTCCGCAGATCCATGACGACCACCGCTCCGCGAGTTTCCGGTCCGACGGCGCTCAAGGCATGCTCGGCCACCTTCTGAAGATCGAGGTCGAGAGTGGTGACGAGTGTCTTCCCAGGCTGGGCATCGGCGAGAATTTTTTCCCCCTGCCGATGCCGGTAGCCGGCGCTGTTTACGAGGATGGCCTTCGCTCCAGGGGTGCCCCGCAAATCGGAGTCAAAGGCTCCCTCCAAGCCGACCGCTCCGCGAAAATCCTGCAGCCGATAGTCGAAGCGCCTCTCCTCTTCGTCATAGTCCTCATCGCGGCGCAGGTGGCCGACAAGGTGGGCGGCCAGTGCGCCGTGAGGATAGTTGCGCAGGGGTTGCAACTCGAGTTCGACGCCAGGAATCGACCAGCTCTGCTCCGTGATCAGAGCGATTTGAGACGGTGTCAGATGATCGAGAATTGTCATCGGCAACGCCCGTTTTTCGCTCCAGTGCTTATAGAGCCACAGCTCATTCAGGGTGAGCTGCACACCGAAGCGCGCGCTGACTTGCGCCACGACGTTGCTCGTCACATGGAATCGGGCCGTCCTCTTTAGCTGGTCAATCTCATCACGAGAAACGAGTGCAAGCGGCCGTTGATGGCGAAATCTTGCCACAATCCGGACGAACAGGCCCGGGCGGTTTTGCGGATTCTGGCCACGAAGGGTCAGCAGGCCACGACGCAGCGCCTGGTATTCCTCCTCAAATTGAGGTCGCAATTCGTCCAGATACACCTCAAGTCGGTAGCGCGGCTGGTTGTCGGCCAGTGCGCGGCCGAACCGATCGAGGATCCGTCCACGCATTGCGGGCACGCGGACAGTCCGAAAACTTTGATTGCGGACACTCTCCTGATAACGAGCGCGAGACAGCACCTGCACCCTCCACAACCCAAAGGTCAACAGGAACATCCCTCCCAGCACACCCCAGGCGAGCACGCGCAGGGGGCGATCACCTTTGTTGAGTTGGTCAAAGAGTATCATGGATGGAGAGGGTAGGCGGCGAGTGGTTCAGGTGTCAGGAATCATGTGCGACCTCGCTTGATTTCGCGGTCGGGTCGGAAGCTGGGCACTGCGAGCGGCTGGTAATCGAAGCCCTGCTGGATGCGATCAAACAACCAGAAGAAAGCCGGGCAGACGAGCCCGTTGAGAAGTCCGAGCAGCAGCAGCTGCCGAATAGTGACTGAGCCGAACATCGGCTCCCGTTGCCCAAGGAAAAGCATTGCGAGAGTGCCGAGTGGAACAAGAATTCCACCCGTAAACCCGAGCCAGAATTGGGTATAGCGCTGGTCTTGCAATAGAACGTGACGGCTAATGTGCGCTATAAAACCGAATAGGAAAAACGGCACCACCGACACCCCGAAGCGGTTTGCCGAAAGGGAATCCACTCCGAGGGCCGTCACCACGGTGAACACCGTGGTGATAAGGATGGAATGATTCATGGCGACGTAGGCAGCCAGCGCCGGCAGTATGCAGAAGGGAATTCCGAAGGCGAGACGCACCATTGGAAACTGGGTCTGTGCATACGTCGCCAGCCAGGCGGCGACGAACAGACTGGTGAGGGGTACCCAGCTCATAACAGGATCCAAACCTCCTCGAGTCGATTAAGGTTTGCCCCCAATTGAACCCGGGCTGTGGTGAAAAGGCCCGCCTCCATAGGACGGGTGTCCGCGACACGGCCGACGGGAATACCCTTCGGAAACACACCGCCGAGACCACTGGTGACGACGGCATGGCCCGCCATGAGCTGCGGGCTGTTCTGCAAGAGGGACATTTCCATCAAGCCATATTCGGCGGATGTCTGGGGACCTTTGATGATCCCATTGTCCCGTGTCTCGGCGACGATTACCGCCAGACCGCAGTCGACGTCCCCCACGAGAGCGACCTGCGAACGATCATAGCCGACGGCGTTAATGCGTCCGACGATACCGCCTGGCGTGAGGACCGACTGGTTAACCCGGGCGCCGTCGCGTGCCCCAAAGTCAATTTGAACGGTTCGCCACCAAGTGGTTGGTTCGCGTCCGATCACCCGGGCTGGCTTGAGTTTCCATGGGGATTTTCGCACCCAAGCCAGATCCTGGGCGAGGCGATCCCGTTCCTGCCGGGCCACGTTGCCTTGGGCGACCTCAAACTGCAGTTGCGCGTTATCCTTTTGCAACCGTTCGATTTCGCTGATTAATGAACGGCGGGGTACGGCACTCCAGGCTGCGCGGTCCACAAAGGATTGCGCGGCCGCTCCGAGGCCAAACAGCGGAAGGAAAACGCCACCAAACCCCAGCTTCAGCCGGGTGCTGGCCCCGGCGGGCAGGTTCAACAACAACAACGCCAGCATCAAGGTGATGCTCAACGTCAAAAAATGGACTCGCTTTAGTGACATTCGCTTAACCGGACGAAAAAACGCCCGGGCGAACGCCGTTCGAAGAGATCAGGCCGTCGAGGATGAAGCCACTCGCTTCAGGAAGGCCAATTCCTGCAACACCCGGCCAGTCCCCTCACACACAGCGCTGAGCGGATCGTCAGCTATATGCACCGGCAGACCGGTCTCGCCCGACACCAGTCGGTCGATTCCCCGGAGCAGGGCACCACCGCCGGCCATGACAATTCCCCGGTCGACAAGATCGGCCGAGAGTTCAGGGGGGCAACGTTCAAGTGTGATACGGACCGATTCAAGGATGCTGGTTAGTGGTTCCTTCAGGGCTTCTCGAATTTCCTCGGAGCGAATGCTGATGGTTCGGGGTAGTCCGGCCGAAAGGTCGCGACCCTTCACCTCCATCGTTAACTCCTGCTCCAGCGGATAGGCGGAGCCAATACGAATCTTGATCTCTTCGGCGGTGCGTTCGCCGATCATTAAATTGTGGGCCCGCTTCATGTGCGCGACGATGTTCTCGTCGAATTCGTCTCCACCAACCCGCACACTCCGGCTGAACACGATGCCGGCGAGCGAAATAATGGCGATCTCGCAGGTGCCTCCGCCGATGTCCAGGATCATATTGCCGGCCGGTTCGTGTACCGGGAGGCCGACACCAATGGCCGAAGCCATCGGTTGTTCGATGAGGTAGACTTCGCGGGCGCCTGCATGGGTGGCAGAATCCTTCACGGCCCGTTTCTCCACTTCGGTAATACCCGAGGGGACGGCCACGACAACACGGGGGGTGATCAACTTGCGGTGGTGAACCTTCTTGATGAAATGCCGCAACATCGCCTCCGTAATCTCGAAATCAGCGATGACGCCGTCCTTCATCGGACGGATGGCGACGATATTGCCGGGGGTGCGGCCAAGCATGCGCTTGGCTTCCTCGCCCACAGCCAAAACATTGGTCGTCCCTGCCTGGATGGCGACGACAGAAGGCTCCCGCAGCACGATCCCCTGGTCCCGCACATATACCAATGAATTGGCGGTTCCAAGGTCGATCCCGATATCGTTTGAAAAAAGACCCTTAAGCTGCGCTAGCATGACATGTGCCCAACAAGCACGTCTTTCAGAGTGGTTCCCCATTCCCCGAGGGTCAAGGATTTACCGGTGAAAAACATCCGATCCCAGGACGCGCCTTTCGAGTTTCATAGATCCAAGAGCTGAGGGTGTTTGGCGAAGATCATCGCGTGGAGGCGTTCTCGACCGCCCCGGGCCGAGAGTAAGCACTTACGGAAACTCTTCGTATTATGTTTGGTCTTCGGGTTGGTC
>SIBK01000098.1 GCA_009695205.1 Pedosphaera sp.
GGTTCCAGCAAGAACGTCTATATCGACGGGAAGCCGTTCCACTCGGGCGACAACACCGCACACCTGCCCACCGATGTTGATTCGTTCTACATGGGTTCCGGAGGTTACGGTGCCGAACTAAGCCATGCCATCATCGATGACTTCTCTGTGTACGGGAAGGAATTGACGGAAGCGGATGTCCTCGCCCTGACCAAGGGTACTCTCCCAACTGCACTCCCGGCTGCCAAGGGCCTGATCGCGTATTGGAACTTCAATGATTCGACACCCGCTGGCGGGGGCGGAGTCGTCAATCTGAAGGCAGTGGCTGATGGCCTCGGCAAGGTAACGATCACCTTTACCGGTGCGGGTGTGGTGCAGTCGTCTGACACAGTGAACGGCACCTATGCCGACACCGCGATCAAGAGCGGTGACGTAATCACTGCTGTTGGTGCGAAGTTCTACAAAGGCAAGAAGTAATCGTTCGTTAAAATTCTTCACGGGGGCCGGGCGTAAGCCCGGCCCCTTTTTTCATTTCAAGGGCCATCAAGCCGCCACTTGGCGTCAGGCATCTCTGCCTGACAGTGAGGGCGGCTTCCAGCCGCCCGGAACTGGGCGTAGAATACGCTTTGCACGTTACACAATCCCGAGGTCCAGCTGTTGGTCAGCCCCAATTCCGCCGGGCTGGGAAGCCCGGCTCACTGGCGGGCAGGATGCCCGCCGCCACGTGACGTCAGGCATCTCCACCTGACAGTGAGGGCGGCTTCCAGCCACCCGGAACTCGGCGTAGAATACGCCCTGCGCGTTACGCAATCCCGAGGTCCGGGCTGTTAGTCAGCCCCAATTCCGCCGGGCTGGGAAGCCCGGCTCACCGGCGGGCAGGATGCCCGCCGCCACGTGACGTCAGGCATCTCTGTCTGACTGCGACGCGAATCAGTGCGCCACACGGTCGAACAGTGTCCCGTGGCTCCCGCTCTGAGCTATTCTCTGGCGCTGTTTCACCGCTTTGCTCCAAGCAGCACCCACGTGTTGGCAAACGTGAAAAATCGGTAAACCGCGAACCATGCGGGTTGGGATCACCCACAACATCGGGATGCATCCCAGTCAATGAACCGGCCTTGTTTTTCCTACGTGTTTTCTTTTACTCTTTTGCCGTTGACATGAAAGCGATCCAACTCGAAAAGCCTCAAACCTTCCGTACGATTGAAATTCCCGAACCCGCCGCGCCCGTATCGGGTGAAGCGCTGGTCCGCGTCCATCGCATCGGCATCTGTGGCACTGATATTTCCGGATACCTCGGCAAGATGCCGTTTTTTTCCTATCCCCGCATTCCAGGTCATGAGCTCGGCGTTGAAGTTCTTTTGGTTGGCGCGGGCGTGACGAATGTGAAGGTGGGCGATCGCTGCTCGGTGGAGCCTTACATGAATTGCGGGCAGTGTTACTCGTGCCGCAAAGGTGCCACCAACTGCTGCGAAAACCTGAAAGTCCTCGGCGTAATGATGGACGGAGGAATGACCGAGAGAATTCTTTTGCCCGCGCGCAAGTTACATCCGGCGAACCAGCTCACGCCCGACCAATGCGCGCTGGTCGAGACGCTCGCCATCGGTTGTCACGCGGTGAATCGCGGCAATCCGATTGCCGGCGAAAACGTGCTGGTTATCGGCGCGGGACCGATTGGCTTAAGCGTCATTGAATTTGCGAAACTTTCCGGCGCCAAGACCTTCGTGATGGATTTGAACGAGCAGCGACTCGACTTCGTGCGCACAAAGATGGGCGTCGTCGATACGATTTTGTCGAAGGGAGACGGCTCGGAGTTGGAGGCGCTCCGGCGGTTAACTCAAGGAGCGCTGGCGCAGGTGGTGGTGGACGCCACGGGCAGTAACAAATCGATGGCTAACGCGATGAACTATTGCGGTTTCACCGGACGGCTCGTGTATGTCGGCATCACACAGGCCGAAGTGACGTTCCCTCACGCGCCGGTGATGCATCGCCGGGAATTGACTGTCATGGGGTCGCGGAATGCGCTGCCGCCGGATTTCACACGGATTATCAAGCTGATCGAGGAAGGCAAGATCGACACACGCCCCTGGATTACGCATCCGGTGAGTTTTAGCGAGATGATCGCCGCCTTCCCGAGTTGGATCAGCCCCGAGGCCGGTGTGATCAAGGCGGTCGTGCACGTCACCTAGGGGTGGGAATTCGAAACTCGTGAGCATGCACCAAGGGGTGCAGGCTCAGTTGGATCAGCCAGTGTGCTGCAGGGTTGCGGTCGCCTCCAGCGGGATATTGTGATAACGTAACGGTCAATCGTGCGAATTCTTCAACTCACACCGGGTGCGGGCGGCATGTATTGCGGGAATTGCTTCCGCGACAATGCTCTGGTGACGGCGTTGCGACGTCAGGGCCATGAAACGCTGATGGTACCGTTGTATCTACCGATGACTCTGGACGAGGTGGATGCGCGCGGTGAAACGCCGACGCTCTTTGGGGGCGTCAATGTTTTCCTCTCTCAGAAGCTGCCCTCGCATCGTCGAGCTCCCAGCTGGCTTCGTCGTTGGTTCGATGCGCCCTGGCTTTTAAAATGGGCCTCGGGTAAGGCGGCTCGGACGCGGCCGGAGGAGGTGGGAGAAATCAACTTTTCAATGCTCCAGGGCGAAGAGGGCAATCAGGCGCGAGAGTTGGAGGAGTTGATTGCCTGGCTGAAGGGGCAGGAGCGTCCGGACGTTATTTTGCTTTCGAACGCTCTGCTGACGGGTCTTGCCCGGCGTCTCAAATCGGAATTAGGAAGGCCGGTGATTGTATTTCTTCAGAGCGAGGAATCTTTTTTGGATTCGATCTCCGAACCGTGGCGAACGCGCAGTTGGGACATGTTGAGAGAACGGGCTCGGGAGGTGGACGGATGGATTGCGCCGAGCCGCTATTTTGCGGGCCGGATGCGGGAGCGACTGGGGCTACCGGAGAGCCGTGTGCGGGTGGTGCACAACGGCATTCTGCTGGACGGCTATCCTGTGGAGCGGCGTTCACTCGCCGGGAATTCGCGACCGACGCTGGGTTATTTTGCGCGTATGTGCCCTGAGAAAGGGCTCGATATCGTCGTGGACGCCTACCTGGAACTTCGTCGACGCAAGCGGGTGCCCAATCTGCAACTTCGGGTTGGGGGTGGATGCGGGGCGGGCGATGAGGCATTTGTCAGCCGGCAAAAGCAAAAACTAACCGATGCAGGAGTCCTTGCGGACTGTGTCTTTGCACCGAATCTTTCCCGGGTGGAAAAGATCGCTTTTTACGAGGCCTGCGACGTATTGAGTGTTCCGGCGAGGCAGAGTGAAGCCTTCGGTCTTTACGTCATTGAATCGATGGCGGCTGGCACGCCTCTGGTCCAACCCTCGTGCGTCACGTTTCCAGAACTGATAGAGGAAACAGGGGGCGGTATTCTGTACGGTCCCAATACGGTGGGAGCGTTGGCCGATGCGCTCGAGCCGCTGTTTGGGGAACTTCGGAGGCTGAGAATGCTTGGCGAGGCGGGCCGGCGAGTGGTGCGGGAACGGTTCACGGACGCGACGATGGCGTCGGCCACGGTAAGGGCGATTCGCGATCTGCTTGAAGACAGGGTATCCGCAGTGAATGTGAATAGGAACGCTACGACGCGTGTGTCAGAAGCATCCGCCTCCCTTTAATTTCCATGGCCTACGAGTTTCGAATCACGCGGCGGGTTGAGTTCAGCGAGACCGACATGGCTGGAATAGTTCATTTCACCAATTTCTTTCGGTACATGGAGTCGGTGGAACATGCATTTTACCGGTCGATCGGAGGTTCCGTCCTGATGGCGAAAAGAAATCCACCCTTGGGACTGCCGCGAGTGCATGCCTCGTGTGATTACCGGCGGCCATTGCATTTCGAGGATTTGATGGAGATCCACCTTCTGGTCCGGGAGAAGAAGGCTAAGAGCGTGACGTATGAGATTCAATTTCGGCGAATCGAACCGGGACCAGTGGAGGAGGTGGCAATCGGAAAACTCACCGTAGTCTGCGTCAAGCGGGATGACGATGGGCGGATGCGGGCGGCTCCGTTGCCGCCGGAGATGATGGGTCGGATCGAGGTGGCCCCGCCGGCAGCCGAGTAGCTCGTCTGCCCGCGAGTGTTACTTGAAGTATTTTGCGACGGCGGCCGCCCGGGTTCGGACGTGCAGTTTCTCGTAAATATTGCGTACGTGGGTTTGGACGGTGAAGACGGAAATGGTCAGATCGGAGGCGATTTCCTTTGCTCGAAATCCCTTGGCGATCAAGGTCAGGATTTCATGCTCCCGAGGGGTTAGGTTTTCCTCCGTGCGACGCGACAGGCCTTCGGAATGAAATCGCTGGACGACCATGCGTGCGATGTGGCCGGACATGGGGGATCCCCCCTGATGAACCTCCTGAATGGCTTCGAGGATGCGCTTCGGGTCGCTGTTTTTTATCAGGTAACCGCACGCACCCGCGGTGAGCGATTCAAAGACTTTTTGCGAATCCTCCTCGATGGTCAGCATAATGACCTGAAGGCGTGGCTGGTGCTGCTTGAGTTCGCGGACGCACTCGATGCCATTTTTGCCCGGCAGGTGGATGTCCATCAGGATGACGTCCAGGCCGATAAGAGGGACATCCCGGATGGCTGTTTCGGCATCAGGCCACGTTCCGGAGAGTTCGTGGCCGGGAGTGTTTTGAATGAGTTTGGCGAGCGCATCGCGGACGCTGTGGTGATCTTCGACAATTCCTATTTTCATGTATGGGTCGGGTGATTATTCGTTCGGGAATCTGGGGCTGTTGCAACCGGCTCGGACACGATTGTGACGGCGCGCTCGTTCAACAATCCCTGCGCTTGTCGAGTGTTTGCTGCTTCGGCTGTCTTCAGATCGTTCATCAAGCTTACGTTCGGTGGGATATCTTCTTCGATCGGTAGCGAGGCATCGACTGTAGTGCCTCCGCCTAGCTCACTGCTGATCCTTACGGATCCTCCAACAGCACGCAACCGTCGCTGCATGTTTTCCAATCCCAAGCCTGTGGGGGATATGCGGAAACCCGGAGAATCCACCGGTTCAAACCCTCGGCCGTTGTCCTCGATGGTTACGGTAAGCCGCTTGCGCTCGTAACGCACCCGCAATTGGACGATTTGAGCTTCGGAGTGGCGGACCGCATTGGTGAGCGCCTCCTTGACCACCATGAGGAGCTGATGTCTGGCTTCAGCGTGAACAGCGGCGGAGGGGAGGTGATCGGGTACATCGAGGCGGCAGCTGACACCGGCCCGTTCAAGGAACACTTCGGCATGATCGACGATGTAACTCACCAGGCTCTCCAGCGTGTCACAGGTTGGATTTACGGCCCAGATGACCTCTCGCATGTGATCCACCAGGTTACGAGCATCGCGTGCAAAACTGCCGAGTTCTCGGGCCGCCTCGGGAGGCAGCCTTCGGCTGGCTAATTCTGCCCGGAGAGCGAGGCCCGTCAGATTCGCCCCCACATCGTCGTGGAGGTCGCGCGCAATACGGGTACGTTCGATCTCAAGCCCCTGTCGCTGTGAGATGAGTTGGAGCTGGTTCCGGTTCCAGGTTTTCCGCAATGCAATCGCGAGGCATGCAGCCGCAAGGCACCCGGAGGCGAGTCGTAGGGACAGCCTCTGCCACAGGTACGGTTTCAGGACGATGTCCACATGAGCGATCTCCGCTTGAAGGCGCCCCTCGGAGTTGGCAACACGCACCTCGAATCGATACCGCCCGGGCTTGAGATCCGTGAACAGGGCGACTCGGTGATTCCCGGCGTCGCGCCATGTTGAGTTCAGGCCGGTCAGGCGGTACTCGAAGCGAAGTTGATCCGGGTGATCAAATTCCGCGGCGGAATAGTGAACCTCGACAATGTGGGCGGCTCCACGGCCGAGAACGATTTCCTCTCCGCCGGCGCCGTGCCGCAGCCGTTCTTCGCCACGGGTTTCCTGATCTATCAGCACGCAATCGATCTCCGCGGATACGGAGCCCGGCTCGAAGCTCATTTGCTGAGGGTCAAACTCAGCCAATCCGTAGGTGGTTGGAAACCACAGGTGGCCATCTTGACTTCTGCATCCCGCTGGCTGGAGTTCGCCATTTGTTTCGGCGGATCCCATTCCGTCTGCTAGTCCGAGAGTGATGTGCTCCAGCCGAAACTGCCCGGCAGTCGCGTGGTCGAGGTCTTGGCGTCGGTACCCGTGGATGCCTCGAAGCCCCCCCAACCACAGCCGGCCCTGGCCGTCTTCCAGAATTTGATTAATGACATTTTCCTCAAGTCCATTCTTGAGCGTTAGAAGTGACAGGCGGTTGGTTTCCCAGCGCACGAGTCCGTTCTGAGTGCCGGCCCACACGACACCGGAAGGTGACTCGTGGAGCGCGTAGATTCGGCCATTCCGAAACACCTCGGTGTCGCCGATCTGGGTCCAGGTATCATCCCGCTGACGCCAGAGTCCACGTCCGGCGGTTCCGATCCAAAGGCTGCCGTCCACGCTTCGCAGGATGCAACGGACATCGAAGACGGCAGACGGAGGGCCTCCCGCGACGGCGACTGCGGTGTCCTGATCAAAATGGAACAAACCTCGGGTGGTACCCATCCATAAATCACCCGAAGACTCCCGGTAGAGGCATTTGGGGGCGCTCGAGGGTCGCAGAATGGGGCGGGCAGTTCTCGGTGATTTACCGTCTGGCGCGTGTACCAATCCATTCAGCGAATCAGCAAGCCAAAGTCCGCCACGATTGTCAGGCAACAGCAGGATCGGGCTTCTGTGGCTCGTCTCCCGGAGCGGAAGCAGCGGCGACATCACCGAATTTCGGACGACGGAGATGTCGTCGAGTGACGCGACCCAAACAGACCCATCGATGTCGGCAGCCACGGACCAGAAATCATTTTGGCCCGGGTCTGAGCTCCGTGTGTGATTCTTTACCCGCTGGGCTTTGAGCCGAAACAACCCCTGGCGTCCCACGGCCCAGACAATTCCATTTTGTTCGCTGGCCACATGGTGAACCGTTTTCAAAGAGACATCACCCGCCACGCGAGGTGCGATGAACCGGCTGCCATTCCAGCGAAGCAACCCTTCAGACCGACTGACTAGCCAAATGGCACCTTGCCCCGTCTGATATAACTGGAGGATTTCGTATTTGTTTTCGGTTGGCGATGTCCATCGTTTACGCCACCCTTCCTCGGTCCGCTCGAAGACGCCACGGGTTGTTCCAGCCCAGGCAACGAGGCCGTTTTTGCCGAAGACTGCGGTCCCTGGCGCGTTTCCTGGGGTCAGTTCAATGGAGGGCCGTTGGGGTGCGGAGTTCTCGGTGAGAATTTCCTGCCACCCATTTTCTGTCGAGAGGAACGCGTGGCCGTCCGGGCCTGGGATGATTTGCTGAATCTGCCCGGCGATAAGCCCGTTGGTTGCTGTCCAGCTCCGGATCGGGCGGGCCGAATCAGGTCCAATCCATGAGACCCCGGCGCTCGTTCCGACCCATACGCCGCCGGAGGTGTCAGGGCAGAGGACTCGTATGCGATTTGCCGGCAATCCATCAGCGACGCGGTAGGCGGTGACGTTTGTGCCGGTGATTCGAAGCAGCCCGTGATTAAATCCCACCCAGAGACGGTTTTTTGAATCCTCTGCGAGAGAAGTCACCACGTCCTCTCTTCCCGGGAGAAGTGGAGATCCGTTGAACACGCGAAATCCACGTCCGTCCGTTTTCGCAAGACCGAACCCGCTGCCCACCCAGACGTAGCCGTCGTGGGCGATGAGGAGGTTGCCGATGTCCTGCTGAGGCAAGCCGTCATCGTTGGTCCATCGCCGAACATGGTAGACGGGCCCGGAGTCGATCGGGGGTGGGGCGGCCGCGAGAGGAATGCAGAGCGGGAGTGAAAGCAGCGCCACACCGAGAAGTCCGATGACCCCAAACCGCAGGCCGGTCTTGGTTGTAAAACCAAAAGCCTTTTGCAAAACCGCGGGGAGCGCGGAGCCGGACGGGCGCCGATTGCACCGATGGAGATTCATGCGGATGAGATCCTTCTACGCGAAATTTGTGAAACTGCCACTCGCTAAAGTTAACTACACGATCTGCTGCCCTGTGTGGATGACGAAAAAACCTGTTGAAACACAGCCTGAGTTCCCTCGCAATCCTCGGAAGGATATGACGGCTCTCAATGATTCTCAAAAAACAGCGGTTTCCGGTTGGATCCGGGACGGCCAAAAGCTTTCCGAAATCCAGCAACGCATCTCGAAGGAATTTGAACTGCGGCTAACCTACATGGAGGTGCGTCTGCTGGTGGATGACCTGAAGCTCGTCCCGAAGGATATCGATCCGCCCCTGCCACCCGCGCCCGCCGTGCCTCCGACGGGTATTGTTCCTGGACCGCAATCCGCCACCCCGCCCTCACAACCTCCGGCTCTATTGGGAACGGGAGCTGCCCCAGCGGGGGCTCCGGGTGCGGCGGGCGCAAAGCCGGTGGTGGTGGTCGACAAGGTAACGCGTCCCGGGACGCTTGCGAGCGGGTCTGTGACGTTTACCGATGGGCAACAGGCGATGTGGTATCTTGATCAGCGGGGCCAACTTGGGATGGTTCCCGCACAAAAGGGATACCGTCCTCCGGCAGCGGATGTGGAAGAATTTCAGCTCGCGCTGGAGCAGGAACTGGCGCGGCTAGGGATGTAACGTGCGCTGCCGGTTCCGCTCACCCACGTTTGTCATACGGCGGAACTCCCGTGGCATCTCAAATTTCGATTCTCTCTTACCCTCTTATGAAACGCTCCGTTCTTTTTTCCTTCGCTGTGATTGCGACGCTTTTTTCAGTCGTAGCCGAACCGGTCCCGCCCATTCCCGTCTGGCCAGGCACGCCTCCGGGAGCCCAGGGAATATCCTCAAATGATATCCCGACGCTGACCCCTTTCCTCCCTGCTGCGGGCCTGGCCTCGGGCGCCGCGATGATCATCTGCCCGGGTGGCGGCTACTGGGTCCTTGCGCCCCACGAAGGGCAGGACTACGCCTTGTTTCTCGCTCGACAGGGTTTGACTTGTTTTGTCCTCAAATACCGCTTAGCCCAGCATGGCTACCATCATCCGGTGATGATGCAAGATGTGCAGCGCGCCGTTCGAACGATCCGGAGCCGGGCGGCGGAATGGAAGGTAGATCCCTCTCGGATTGGAGTCATGGGTTCCTCCGCTGGCGGGCACCTGACATCGACGGCTCTCACTCATTTTGACGCTGGCCGAGCCGATGCCTCCGATCCGATCGATCGAGTGAGCTGCCGACCGGACTTGGGTGTTCTGTGCTATGCGGTAATCAGCATGGGAGAGTTCACACACGGGGGGTCGAAGAAGAATTTGCTCGGGGACAAGCCTTCCACAGATCTGGTCTGGCTGATGTCAAACGAGCTGCAAGTCACTCCGCAAACACCCCCCTGTTTCGTCTGGCATACGGCTGAAGATTCTGCGGTGCCCGTCGAAAATGCGCTGCTGTTTGCGGCGGCCCTTCAACGAGCGAAAGTTCCGTTTGATCTGCACATTTTCGAAAAAGGGCGTCACGGCCTGGGTCTTGACTCAAAACCACCCGAATTCCTGGGCACCCACCCTTGGGGTGCGGATCTCGTCTTCTGGCTGCATCAACGCGGGTGGACTCACTGATTCCGCCCAATCAGCACGCTCGGAGGTACTCGCCCGCCAAATCGGGTCGTGCAAGGTTTCTCGTGGAGCACTGTTTTGCTTTGCCGTTAAAGGTCGATGCGGAGAATTAGCACGGCTTCACTCATGTCACTCCACATCGTCCCCATCGTCTTCATTCGCGATCTCTCCAAGCTTTATCGTCAGGGCGATATCAACATCGCGGCGCTTCATGACGTCTCCCTGGATATCGCTTCGGGTGAATTCATCGTACTGATGGGTCCCTCGGGGTCCGGCAAATCGACCCTCTTGCATATTATCGCCGGGATTGATCGCCCAACCCACGGGTCGTGCCGGGTGCAGGACACCGATGTTGCCCGGTTGAACGAATCGCAGCTGGCAGACTGGCGGAACCGAAACGTCGGATTTGTATTCCAATCGTTCAACCTCATTCCCGTGCTCACCGCCTTCGAAAATGTGGAGCTTCCCTTGCTGCTGACCGGCTTGAACGCAAGCCGTCGCAGGCAACAGGTCACGACGGCGCTCAATCTGGTGGGTCTCGGGGACCGCCAGGATCACCTCCCGCGCCAGTTGTCTGGAGGACAGGAGCAACGCGTCGCCATTGCTCGCGCCTTGGTGACCGATCCCCCTCTGATTGTTGCGGACGAGCCCACGGGCAATTTGGACGCAAAGTCCGCGACCGATGTTCTGGAAATTCTGCGAAACCTGAGTCAACAGGCTGGCAAAACGGTGATCATGGTGACCCACGACCCCAAGGCGGCCGCGTACGGAACGCGCCAACTGCATCTCGAAAAAGGAGAGATTGTCGTCTGACACGGCCCGTGTGCGCATCGGAGGTCTCACCGTATGACCCTTGGAGGATTCATATTAAAAAACGCGCTCCGCAACAAGCGGCGGGCGTTGCTGTCGGTGTTGAGTGTCGCGGTGAGCCTCTTCTTGTTCATTACACTTCAAGTTGCTCTTCGGGAACTCACCCAGCCGCCGGAAGATCTCGGTTCTTCCTTGAGAATCATCGTCCGCAACAGGGTCTCGCTTGTATCGCCGCTGCCGGCCCGGCAGTTGCAGGTCATCGAAAAGATTCCCGGCATCGTAGCGGTCACTCCCTTCACTTTCTTTGGCGGCCTGTACAAGGGGGACGAACGATTCACCAGCTTTGCCCAATTCGCCGTGGATCCGGTTCGGGTCAAGGACGTCATCATTGATGCCAAGGTCGACGACACTGAGTACGCGTCCTGGGTCGCGGATCGCACCCTGTGCATCGTCGGCCTTGATACCGCGCGTCGATACAATCTGAAGCGCGGCGACCGGATGCAGTTCACGGGCACCTTTTTTCCATGCGATCTCGACCTGCGAGTCGCGGGGTTTTACCACGGGACGGCCGATGATCGGACGGTCTTTTTTCACCAACGTTATTTGGACGAGGCTTTGGGCAATCCCGGAACGGTCGGGTGTTGGTGGGCGCGGGCGGCGTCGCCGGAGGATGCGGCCTTGGTGACCGCTCGGATTGACCAAGCCTTTGCGAATTCAAGTGCTGAGGTGCGGGCGGAGACCGAGCGGGCGTTTCAACTCGGATTCATTTCAATGTGGGCCAATATCAAGGTGCTCATCGGATCCATCTGCACGGTGGTGGTATTCACGCTTCTTCTCGTAACCGTGAGTACGATGAGCATGGCCATCCGGGAGCGATTTCGCGAACTGGCGGTGTTGAAGGCACTCGGCTTCCGGCGTCGCGAACTGTTGGGGTTCATTCTCGCCGAGAGTTTCGGGCTATCGATGTTGGGCGCGGTCCTGGGCGCTGGTGGAGCGTGGTTGCTGTACCGGAATCTCGACATTCAGAAACTTGCCAACGGCGTTTTTCTCGCGTTCGAAGTGACTCCTCGCATGATGGGGATGGCGTTTGCCATTGCGGCCTTGCTCGGGATTTTCTCTGCCATTGGGCCGGCGTTTTCCGTGGCGCGCACGAGTGTGGTGGAAGGCCTGAGGACCCTCGATTAGTCATGCCTGCCGTTTTCACCCTCCTGATTGACTCCTTCTTAGCGATCACCGCACTGGGGATTGCGGCGGTTTTCCTCACGGCCTTCCTTTCGGCGGTGCCGGTGAAGTATAATCTCAAAAGTGTATACATTCGCTGGCGCTCGACGCTGGCGACGGTCGTGGGCATCGGCCTTGTTGTGCTCGTCTTCGTCCTGCTTCAATCGTTGGCGGTCGGCATCGAGAAGAGCAACGCGAGCACGGGAGATCCGCGTAACATTCTCATCGCGAGGAAGGGAGCCACCGCCGAATCCAGCTCGCTGGTGACGCGGGCGCAGTTGCGGACACTGCAGTATTTCGAAGAGATTGAACGAAATGCGGAGGGCGATCCGGTGATTTCAGCGGATGTGTTGGTGCTCGCAAGTCTCCCGCGCATCGGGCCAAGCGGAGAGGCCAATGTCCTCCTGCGCGGTGTCACAGCACGAGGAATGGAACTTCGACCGCAGGTTCAATTGGTTGCCGGCCGGTGGTTTTCCCCGGGTCGTCGTGAAATCGTGGTGAGCCGGAAATTGGCAGGGCGGTTTGCAAATTTTAAGGTCGGCGATTCGTTTAAGACAGGTCCTGCTCTACTCACGGTGGTGGGCTGGCTCGATGGCGCCGGCAGTGCCTATGACTCAGAATGTTGGATGGACGCCGATGAATCCCGCTCGTTGTTCGAGCGGGAGATGTATTCCACCTTTCTGGTCCGCCCCAAAAATCCAGAGGCCGCCACCAATCTCATCCGCCGAATTGAAAACGACAAACGACTTCAGCTGCGTGCGGAGTCGGAAACGGGGTATTATCGGAAGCAGACACTGACGGCGGCACCCATCAAGTGGTTGGCGGGTTTTCTCGCGCTCACCATGTCGATCGGCGCCGTGTTTGCCGCCATGAACACGATGTATGCCGCCGTGGGCGCAAGGACGCGCGAGATTGGCACCTTGCGAGTTCTGGGATTTCATCGCAGGAATGTGATCGTTACTTTCCTTCTCGAGGGCATTCTCCTCGCCATGCTCGGCGGCGCGCTGGGTTGTTTGATCTCGCTGAAATGGAATGGATACACCACGGCTACATTGAGCATAGAATCGTTCAGTGAAACCGTCTTTGCATTCACCATTACTCCAGTCCTGGTGGGTCAGGGAATGTTTTTTGCAGCCGCTCTCGGGTTTTGGGGCACCTTGCTTCCTGCCGTTCGCGCGGCCCGACTTCCCATTATCTCCGCCTTGAAATCTCTATGAACCCGGACCAGTTGTCTCAATTGAAGATCGATCCAGCCCAAAGGAAACGCTCCTCGGGCGCACTCTGGCTCCTTTTCCTCCTTGTTGCTATCATCACCGCCGTCGCGTTCTGGAGGGCCGCCCCCCGATCGTCCGACAGCGTCCGTATCGCCGCAACCTCTCGCGATGCCGCGATCGCTCGGGCCGACAAGGAACTTGTCGAACGTAAAAATGCCGCCCCGGATTCTACGAGGGCATCGACGATCTCCGCGGAGACCGACCGAAACAAACCCGCGAATTCGTCGGCATCCTCACAAACACCGCATGTGCTAACAGGAACCGAAGGGCGGGTGGTCGGGGCGATTCTGACTGTGAGCGGTTACATTGTGAATCGGGAGCGAATTGAACTGAGTCCCCGATTCATGGGAGTCGTGAAGTGGATCGGGGTGCGCAAGGGCGACTCGGTGACCAACGGCCAGGTTGTCGTTATGTTGGACGACGCGGAGTATCGCGCGCGCCTGGCTGAAATCGATGGACAAATTGGGGTTGCAAACGTCGCCATCGAAAGAGCTCAAATTGATTTTAAGCGGATCAGGGAGCTCGTGGCGCAGAAGGTGGAGATGCAAAAAATGTTCGATGACGCGCGGCTGCAATTGGCTTCAACGGAAGCCCAAGTAAAGCAGCTGCTCGGCTCTCGCAAGGTGGTGGAGACCTGGCTGGATTGGTGCGTGATCCGGTCGCCGGTGAATGGAGTGGTGCTGGAGCGAATGGTTGATCCCAGCGAGTTGGTGACTCCACAGGCCTTTGGCAGCGGGCGGGGGCCGAGCACCTCGCTGCTGGCCGTGGCCGACCCCAAGGATTTACAGGTGGAGATTGATCTGAACGAATCGGACCTGGCCAAGGTGGCTCCGGGACAAAAATGCAAAGTGTCGCCCGAAGCGTTTCCCAACAAGACCTACGACGGGATTGTCGCTGAAATGGCGCCGGAGGCGAGTCGGCAAAAGGGAACCCTCCAGATCAAGGTTCAGATACTGAATCCAGACCAATTTCTGACGCCCGAGCTGAGCGCGAAAGTGGACTTTCTCCCTCAGCGCTAAGCAAAGCCGTTGATTCGCGGGTGCATCGTACGGATGGAACAGGATTCGTTTCGTTAAAAAAGATTTCCCTGAGTCGGGGCGCCTGGTTCCGGACCCAGTTCCGCCAACAAGCTTTTGAAACCCCAGCGCTGATATTTCTCCCGAAGTTCACTTGCCTTGACCGGTTTGGGCACCAGATCCTCAAGCATCGGGCCCCCTTCCATATCGTCCTTCAGTCGGATCAAAATCTGGTTTCTACGAACAGCCCCCGACGCCCCCTGCACGGCTGCCCGCTGGTTTTCTGATTTTAGCTCCACGGTTCGCGCCAGCAATTCTCCCGCCGTTCTAAACCGGAGCAGTAGGTCCGTCGCCGTTTTCGGCCCAACCCCCGGTACCCCAGGAATGTTGTCCGCAGCGTCACCCACCAGGCTCAGCCAGTCGACAATCTGATCCGGCTGGACGCCCGTCTTGGTTTGCACGTCCGTCGCGGTCCAAATCTTGCCTGATTTATCATTGGGGTTCACCAGACCAATACGATCTCCCACGAGCTGGAGAAAGTCTTTGTCGGCACTGGCGATGACCGTTTCCCAACCCGCTTTGTCGGCGCGACGCGCGTAGGTCGCGATCCAGTCATCAGCTTCGGTCCCTTCCACTTTGTGGCTGCCCCAACCTGCGGAGACCAGCCAGTCTTCGAGTTGGGGGAACTGTTTCTCCAGGGCTTCGGGTGTGGGTGGGCGGTTGGCTTTGTAGCCCGGCAACGCACTCTGGCGTTCGACATCGAGCCCGGCATCCCAAAGAACAAGGCGGTGTGAGGGTTGCAAGGCAGCCTCGAGTCTCTGAAGGCTCTTGATGAACCCGAAGATTGCGTTGGTGGGGGAACCATCCGGAGCATTCAACGAGCGTATCGCGAAGAAAGACCGGTAGGCATAAGCGTGACCATCCACTAACAAGAGTCGAGGGCGAGGCGGAACATCCGGTGAAATCACCGGCACACGCTCAATCAAACTGGGGAAGGACACAATCCAAACCGCCTGCGCCCCTGGCGTCGAGCGGGCTACCGGCCGCGTTGTTTCAGTTCCGTTTTGTTGGTCTTAAAGGCGCTCCGGAACAACCAGTGGCGGCGCAGCAGTGTGTCCGTGGATTCCGCAAGAGAGGTTGCCTTGTCCGCGAGGCGGCTGACATTGCCGACCAAGTTGGTGTCACGGTCGAGCTGATGGTTCAGATTGCTCACGGTGATCCCAATTTGGGAAACAAGGCCATTCAGATTGGAGAGAGTTGGACCGACCAGTTCAGATCGCGAATTCACATTGGAGAGCACGGTTCCCAGTTGTGCATTGAGATTCGTCGGCACGAGCAGTTCACCGATGCCACCGGGCCTTTGAGTGAGCGGTCGCAGATCATTGATCAACAGTTCGGCTTGCTTCAGGGTATTGCTCAACATTGGCATCGCTCGATCCAATTGGGCCGTCATCGAACTGAGATTGATGAGGGCGGTGTTTACAGAATTGGTCATTGCGAATACGCCCGGCAGCGAAGCGTGCAGGTCGTTGGCAATTGCGGTCAGCTTCTCGGGCAGTGGTTGCTGTTCCGTGGCGAGGAGAAAGTAGCCCTTCGCCCCCTTCTTTATCTCCAGGTAACGCCTGAACTCATTGGTTGCCTTGGTCCGGTCTCGGGTGAAGGTCTGGCAATATTTTTCGTGAAGATGCCCCATGTGTCCGTTCGCCAATCGTTGGGCGGTTTTCTCCCCGATCTTACCCGGAACCATGTCCAGCGAACGACCGCCCAGAAAATCGCCAGCCCCGAGGCGCACGCTCGAGTCGGTAAGGATGTAGCCATCATAGGGCTCCCGGATTTCAAACCCTACATACACGTTCCAGCCCTGAGACCTCTCCCAGACGGCCTCGAATGGCATCGGCTCCAAAAGCGTCACCTGACCAATCTTGAAACCAATGATCTTCACGTCGGCGCCGATCTGGATCCCGGTTCCATCTCCGATCATTGTGTAGTAAGGGATCTTTTGAACAAACCACCCTTTTTTATCTGCGGTGTGATGCAGAAAGTAAATGAAGCCGGCGAGAAGAAGCAGGGCAGCGGTGCTGACGAAGAGACCCACCAGTCGTTCCACGCGGCCAAGCCGCGTGCGCAATTGCGGTGTGAGATCCTGAGAGGCCATGCTTATTCTATTAGCCGTTACACGGAGCCCACGTGGCAAAGAAAAAGCGATGCCGGAATCCGCGAGAATTAGGCGCGATGTATTGAGGAACGGTCATGAAAAGGCCGGTGCCACTCCGGGAGGTTGCATCAAGAAATCCGATGGGTAAGCCGGTTTTCATCACATCGTTTCGATTCCTCATCATAAATCCTCTACCAACAGGGCGCGTACCGTCGGATCGGTGTCCTCAAGGACGGCGGCCTGGTCTCCCAGAGTCCGCCACCGGCCGCTGCTGACGACCGAAAAGCGTTTTCCCAGACGGACCCATGGACGCAGGTCGTCGCACATCACCACCAAGGTTCGCGGAACTCCTCCGAAGAAGGCATGCCCCCGCACCAAGTCCAGGAGGAACGTCCGCCACCAGACGGTGTGAACGGAGTCCAAACTCGCGAACGGGTTGTCGAGCAGCAGCAACTCCGGTTTCAACGAAAGTGCTCGGGCGAGCGCCACGCGGAGTTGCCAACCTTTTGCCAGTCGGCTCGCAGGAATCCCGACCAAGCGGCCGATCCCGCATACTTCCATGACCTCGGCAATGTCGGCTGCCACATCCTCAATTCGGAGATCCCGTTGATATCGCAAGGGCAGGGAAACATTCTCCTCCACCGTCAGCCGCTGAAACAATCGGCCACCCCCCTCAAAAACCGTACCGATCCGGCGGCGAATGGAACGGAACGAGTCGCCCTCCGCCCGTGTCACCGGTTCGCCGAAGAGTCTCAGATGACCGTGCAAGAGCGGCTGCAGACCTGCTGCCACTTCAAGCAGGACAGTTTTCCCAGAACCCTGCAGCCCCGCAACAACACAGAAATCGCCGGTATCGACTCGCAACTGAATGTCCGACAACAGCGCAGCCTCCGGCTCCTGCGGGCGGGCGATCGCCGCATCCACCAGTTCGAGGACAGGCGCCGGCTTCGGTAGGGCCCAATCTCTGGACATGTCACCCATGGTCAAAGCAGAAGGTACAGTACAATGAACAGTCCATCCACGAAGACACACCCCACCACCGCCTGCGCAACCGTGCGCGTAGTCGCTCGGGAGACCTCCTCGATTCGCATCGGTTGGGCGAGGCCGTGATAGCACACGATGAGCGACAGCAGGGATCCGTAGGTCAGCGTTTTCAACGTCAAGAGTAGAAAGTCCTCCCAGCGGAGCGCCGCAGCGATCTGTCCGAAATACTCGGCCGGTTTCATGGGCAGATCCTCCAGGAAACCGAAGACCCATCCGCTGCCGAGCGCCACCAGTATCAGATACACGGCAAGACAGAAAATGGAGACGGTGAGCCCGATGAATCGGGGAACGACCAAGTAGTGAATCGGATCAATGCCCAGAGCTTCCAGAGCTTCGACTTCCCCCAGAGCCCGCGCCATTCCCAGCTCGATTACTGCCGCCGTCCCCACTCGCCCCAGCACCACTAACGCAGCCGTCAGTGGACCCAATTCACGGACCACCACAGTCACCATGAGCACACCGGACAGATTGGTGGCTCCTACCTTTGTCAACAACGCGACGGTCTGGCCGATAATCACAAAACCAAGAGCGAATCCAAGAAATGCAACCGTGGGGAACAGTCGGAGACCGCAGCGAGCAATCTGCTCGCGGATCTCTGGATAGACTACCTGCCTCGCTACACCCCACTTGGTAACGACTACCCCCAGTGTGATCAGAGTAAAGGCCCCGATCCGATGCACGGTCTCCATCCACTCCAACCAGCTCTGCCCAAGAAATCGGATTGACCCGCTCAACCAGCTTTGCGGCTGATCATTCATCATCTGCATCGTATCGGACGACACGCGGGGCGGAGGAGCTTCCACTCCGGAAACCTACGGACAGTTGAGGGAACAGGCAACGAGGCAATCCAGGGGATGCTCCATTTCATCGTGCCAGCCACCGCAGCGTAGACCGCCGGTCAACGGTGAAGCCTCGAAGAACGAGTCGCCCTATCCTGAACTCTCTCAAGAATGCGGAATCTCATTCCGCTCAACAATGGGAAGCAGCAAGACCGGTCTTCTCGCTCTCCGAACGACAGATTCCGCAAAACTGGGCTTGGGCTCACCTCGCATCGGAATGTCGGCGAGATTGCGCGTGGTTAAAATGATTAGATCAGCGCCCAGTATCTCTGCAGCACGCGCAATCTCCGTTGCTGGGTCCCCACACTTAACTTCGGCGTGGCAGACGACGCAATCTTCACCGATCCTGCACTGAAGCGCCTCGAGTTTCTTTCGATTCGCCTCCACGCCAGCGACATCCTCCTTCGCCCAATCAATCGGGCCATAACCAAAATTTTTCCAATCGTGGATTTTCTCGATGACGTTCAGCAGAAAGAGGCGCGCACCGGTTTCGCACCGGTTTGTTTGGCGAGAGCTTTTCCAAATTCAACGCCCACCTGGGAGACCTCCATTAGATCGGTTGGCACGAGGATCGACCGGATCAC
>SIBK01000017.1 GCA_009695205.1 Pedosphaera sp.
TGGAAGAAGGCCGTGGCGTTCGAGAACATTGCCAACGGTCTGATGACTGACCTCGTAACCCAAGTTGCTGAGCGCACCCACAATCCGGCGATAGCCCCAACTTCGGTTCTCACGAGCCATCTTGAGGATCAGTTCCTCTAGGGAGTTATCCGTATTGGGACGACCAGCGGGTGAGCGGTTTCTAGACCCATCAAACATTTTGGCGACAAGCCTGCGGTGCCAGCCAAGAATGGTTTCAGGTCGAACACTCTGCGCAACTTCCTCCAGAACTTTTTTACCGAGACGCTGGCCGATCTCGGCCAAACTGATTCGCTTCGGGTCCGTCAGCTGTAACCGCCCGTTGATCTGGTTCTTGAGAATCCGGTTCTCCGTCACCAAGTATTCGTTGCGCAGGAGGAGTTCCTGATCCACCGAACCGGAGATGGTCGCCAGCATTCGGTTTTAATTCATCGACGAGACTTAACCGAGCCAACGGCCTGGGAGCAATCTTCTGATCGCCCTGTAAATCGTTGAATATCGGTAGGTTTGAGTTTTTTGACCCTACGCGGTGTGTCAAACCAGCCAATGGGATACGGCGAACTTCTCCAGATTCGTGGTGTTACCGCACACCCCTCCCGTTGCCGCCGGTTTAGGTGGCGGACGGACGGTTCCATGCGTATCTTGGGCTCGGTATCCGCCTCGGGGACATCACCGCAGGCGGTCAGATCTTGGAGCGCGCCGGCGGCGAATTCTGGTGTGAGCTCTTGCGATAGGGGGGATCACGTGGATCGGTTGAATGCTAACAACGGGCGACTGCGATGACAGATCGAACGGGTAATTCGGCAATAGAGCGGAGCGGAATATGAAAACAATTTTGATCGTCTGGGGAATGTTACTGTTGGGAATGACGGCCCGGGCGGGAACTCTAATCCAGTTCCGTACCCTGGTGGGCGACGTGCAGGTCGAACTATACGACCAGGAGAAGCCGGCGACCGTCCAGAATTTCCTGCAGTACCTCGATACCGGCCTGTACCAGGACATGTTCATGCACCGGCTTATTGAGCGTACCTATCTTCAAGGCGGAGGGTTTTCCTTCCGGGGCCGGAGCACCGGAACTGCTTCGGCGGTGGCGATTCCTGTATTTCCGCCGGTCACGAACGAATTTCGTGTTGGGCCAAAACTTAGCAACGTCGCTGGAACGCTCGCCATGGGCAAGCTGTCCTACGCCACGAACGCGGTGGTGGAATATGCGACCAATATCATCGGTTCCGTAACGAATGTAACAGCTATCCGCACCAATCTCTTCGTCTCCGGAGGACCCGATAGCGCTCAATCCCAGTTTTTCTTTAATCTCAGTGACAACCACAGTGCGATCGACCCCCAGACCGGCCAAGACTTCGGCCTGGATTTTCAGAATGGGGGATTTACTATTTTTGGGCGGGTCGTGGCGGGGACCGGCGTGCTGGACTACATCGGCTCCTTCGTGAAGTTCGCTGGGGATCGAAACCCCACCAACCGGATTGTGACACTGGCCGGCTTTCACCCGGCATGGACTGACGTGCCAATGTACGTATCTCCTACGAAAATTGAAGAATTGCTTCGCGGGTTGGTATTTATGGACATCACTCGTCACAACGTCCAAGTGTCTACGGTTTTCGCCACCCAACGCCAGATCAGCTGGAATACCGTGAACGGATTAACGAATCGGGTGGAGTTCACGAAAGTATTCCCACCGGTTTGGCAGACGCTCTACGCCCAGATCCCGGCGACTAACATCACCACGGCGATGGTGGTGGACCCGTCTCCGGAAGCAAACCAGCGGTTCTACCGAGTGCGAGTGACCTACTGACTTCCAAACAGCGGATCAGTCATCGTTGGGGTCTAAGGGCGGGCGCACACCGTACTTCTTCTTCAGGGCTTCCACCTGCGCGAGCGTTTTCATTCCACCCGTGCAGGTCGGGTCGCTGAGACACGCCGCAGCCGCACAAACACCGGTCAGGAGACATCGTTGCAATTCCCAACCTTCGTGCAGGCCCAGGAGCACCCCGGCAGCAAAGGCATCTCCAGCCCCCGCTGTCCCGGCAATCGCCTTGTCCGGAACCTTCAAGGACGGTTGCCAATGATCCTTGCCGTCACGAGTCCGCGCAAAACAACCCTCGGGGAAATGGATGACCACCAGCTCCTTCACGCCACATTGCAATATGGCACCGGCGGCATGCCGGAGGGACACAGTGTCAAGGACCCCTTCCTTCCGAATGCGAAAGCCCGTGGTCAATCCCGCCTCGTATTCGTTCACGATACAGTAATCACAAAACTTCAGCGCAGGTGTGACGACGGCCTTGAACCGGTCACTTGCCTCACTGACGACATCCACACAGGTCTTCAGCCCGGCAGCCTGGGCGTCTGACAACAATTTTGCGGCACGGGTGCCGAGCAACCGGTCGGGTCCATCCAGTCGATCGAGTAAGAGCAGGTAGCCCAATTGAAAAATTCGCGCTTTGGATTTGGCGAAGTCCAAATCCTTGCCATCCCAATGACTATTTGCACCCCGAAGATGGAAAAACGTTCGCTTCCCGGTAGCCGCCACGGTCATCACATCCGTATAACTCGTCGGCATATTCGGCGCTGCCTTCAGCCATCGGACGTCGATCCGATGGCGAATGCAGTCGGCAAGGATCTGCTCCCCGAGAGAGTCCTTCCCCACCAAGCCCGCCCCTGCCAGAGGAAACCCGGCTCCGAGTTTTGCGAGATTGACGAGGACGTTGTACGGAGAGCCGCCGGTGCCCTGGTGCTGGCTCTTGATGTTGGCGAGCTGCTCGGGAGCCGGATACGTGTCGATGATCTTGACCTGGTCAACAATCCAATTGCCGCCGGCGAGAATACCGGAGCGCTTGCTAGGGGCCTTCATTTTTAAAGTCGTAATTGCGGAGCGATCGAAAAAGGAGGATCAAACAGTCCGTCGGAGTCTCGACCGGGTGAACAGAACGCAACCCTAGCGAACATTTAGCCCGGTTGTCTCTACTGAAAATGCCCTACAAGAAAAAGCACCCCCTCCGCGACAGGAAAACCGAATCGTGCCGCAATGACGACTTTCGACACTTCGGACTTGAACAGTCCCTTCGCCTCGTGCGTCTTCTTTGAACTGCATGGACTTCCATTCTTCCGGGTCACTCGCGGCATTTGACCATTCGCCTCAAACACGGCTGGTTTTCTCGCCCGGAGCGATCGTCCGCTTGGGGGAGTTTGCCCGCGGTTTGGGGGGAAGCCGGGCGCTCCTGGTGACCGACCAGGGCCTCGTTGCCGCCGGACATGCTTCGAGGGCTGAGGAATCCCTGATAAAGGCCGGCATCACGCCGCTCCGCTATGATCGGGTCCGGGAAAATCCCACGACCTGGGATGTCGCAGAATGCGTCGCCGTCGCACGGGCAGGCCGGGTGGACCTCCTGATCGGCCTCGGAGGCGGGAGTTCGATGGACACCGCCAAAGGTTGCAATTTCCTGCTGACAAATGGCGGGGAGATGCGCGACTACTGGGGGGTTGGAAAGGCAACCCGTCCCATGTTGCCCTTCATCGCCATTCCTACCACCGCAGGAACGGGCAGCGAATGCCAGAGTGCGGCCCTGATTGCCGACGATTCGACCCACCAGAAAATGGCCTGCCTCGATCTAAAGGCTGCCGCCCGAATTGCTCTGCTCGACCCAGAGCTAACGGTGTCACAACCACCTCGGGTCACGGCCCTTACGGGCGTGGACGCCATTTCACACTCACTCGAAAGCGCCGTCTCCACCCGACGAAACAGTGTCTCCACACTGTACTCCACCGAAGCTTTCCATTTGTGCTTGCACGGGCTCGAAGCCGTACTGACGTCACCGAGCGATGTCCAAAGCCGTGGACGCATGCTTCTGGGGGGTGCCTTTGCCGGTCTGGCAATTGAGAATTCCATGCTGGGAGCTGCCCACGCCGCTGCAAATCCGCTCACGGCGCAATTTAACGTGATCCATGGCGCTGCGGTTGGCCTGATGCTGCCTTCGGTGATCCAGTTCAATTCCGCCGACCCCGCAGCCGCGGCAATTTATGCCCGTCTCGCAGTTCGAGCTGGCCTGGCCGGTAGCCACATGCACACCGCCATGTCCGTGCAACTTTTGGTTGGCGCGATTGAAGCGTTGCTGGACAAGGCAGAGGTTCCACGGTCTCTCTTGGCTCACGGCATCCGCGAGGAGGCGTTTTCCGAGCTCGCCAACGAGGCGTCAAAACAATGGACGGCTGGGTTCAATCCCAGATCCGTCACCCCCGCCGATTTTGTCTCGCTGTACCGGTCGGTAGCTTGATGCCCGCGGGTCCGAATTGGAATTCGGTAAGAACATTTTCTTTTTTCAAGCACCGCGCTTACTCCCACGCTAATCTCCCCGTATGCGCGATCCGCATGCTGTCGTCGGACACTGGAAGGGAGAATGGGACGAGCCGGCCCTCATAGAATGGGCCGCCGGTCTCCGATCCCATCTCGCACAACCCTGCGTGAGCGTCGGACTCTTGTTCGCCAGCCAGGATTTTGCGGCGCACGCCCCGGATCTGCTGGAGATCCTCCGAGTGCACGCCCGGATTCCCTTGCTCGTCGGTTCCACCAGCCAGCAGCTCGTCTGCAATGGAGAGGGAACGGAGGGAGGCCTCGTCCTCGGCCTTTTT
Organism: Pedosphaera sp.; assembly: GCA_009695205.1. Taxonomy (GTDB): domain Bacteria; phylum Verrucomicrobiota; class Verrucomicrobiia; order Limisphaerales; family UBA9464; genus SIBK01. The sequence continues at coordinate 4,663 of SIBK01000017.1, forward strand.
CACCTTCCCGGAGCCCGGCTCGAGGCCCACCACTTGACCCTCGAACAACTCCGCGAATCGGCAGATGTCGCATCTCCAGCCATCACGATGCGCCCACCGGACTTGAAGGGCTGGATCGTCTTTGCCGACCCGTCGGATCTGGACGGTGACCAATGGATGCGATCCTGGAACGAGGTGTGGCACGGAATCACAACGGTGGGTGGAATCACAACGAAGGGACCCCTCTTCCTCAACGGCTCGGTGATTGAATCCGGAGCCGTGGCTCTTGCGATCGGAGGCCAAGTTGGGATCGAAGCAGTCGTCTCCCAAGGTTGCACTCCCATCGGACAACCGTGGACCATCACGCGGGCGGAGTGGAATTTCATCCACACCATCGCGAACAAGCCCGCCTACCAAGTCCTCGTCGATACGTTCAACTCCCTTCCCATGGAGGAACGCGAGGGATCGCAGGGAAATCTGTTCGTTGGATTGGCCGGGACAGAATATCAGGACGAATTTGGTCGGGGCGACTTCCTAGTACGCAATCTTGTCGGTGCGGATCCTCGCCAGGGGATTCTGGCGGTCGGCGCGCTCCCCCGGGCCGGACAGACGATTCAGTTCCAGCGACGGGATCCTGCAGCGGCGACCAAGGACCTTGGCCGATTGCTGGCGCGGGCGCGGATGCAATTGGCGGATCGTTCGATCTACGGAGGAATGCTCTGCTGCTGCAGTGGTCGTGGTGCGCGGATGTTCGGTCGTTCGAACCCGGATTCCGGGCTAATTCAGGAACACCTCGGCCCATTACCCCTCGTCGGATTTTTTGCCAATGGCGAAATCGGTCCAACGGGCCATCAGACTTTCTTGCATGCTTACACCGCCGCACTCGCCCTTTTCGTCTCCGCCTGAACTTCCCGCCGTGCCTGCGCAACCCCCGGCGCCTGCCGAGGAAGGATCCTGTCGGCTGCTTCCCAATATTCTGGAGCGCTTGCAGTTCACCGCGCTATTTGAGAACGAGCATCCGGTGGAATTGGAACTTGGCTCCGGCGATGGCTCCTTCCTCGCCCAATACGCGGCCCAACATCCCGACAGAAATTTCATCGGCGTGGAACGTCTCCTCGGCAGGCTCCGCAAGATCGATCGCAAATCCCGGCGAATGGGCCTTACCAACATCCGCCTCATCCGGCTTGAAGCGAGTTACGTTCTCCAATGGATGATCCCCCAGGGATCTCTCGCAGCGCTGCACATCTATTTCCCGGATCCCTGGCCCAAGCGACGCCACTGGAAGCGCCGCCTGGTCAATGATTTGTTCAGACGAGTGGCTGCCCAGGCTCTGGCAACGAACGGGATGGTCTACTTCCGAACGGATGAGCCAAGTTACTTTCTACAGATACAGGAAGTGTTCGCCGCAGGCTGTGAGCAGGGCGATTTTGTTCCACAACCGGAACCGGGAGAACTATTGGCTGTCAAAACCGATTTCGAAAGGGCCTTTAATGCCCAGGGTATTCCGACCCGCTACGCCGCGTACCGCCGAACAGCGAAACCAGCGAGTCCTCTACCAGCCCCAGCGCTGGAGTCTTCGTCCAATCGGTCCTAGAGGCAGATTCCTTTAATCGCTGACCCAGGCCAGCAGTTTCTTGTCAGCTGGATGTCTCGCGGATATCGTTCGCGCCGGATTCTAACACTCGACGCACAAAACGACCGACCTTTCCCCCTTGATTCTATGAAAAAACCATTGCGAATTGGACTCATTGGATACGGCTTCATGGGCAGAGCTCACTCGAATGCTTACGCCCAGGTTAACCACTTCTTTGACCTCGAACATCAATGCGTGCTCCAGGCCGTTTGCGCCCGAGACGGAAGCAAGGTCAAAGGCTTCGCCGAACGCTGGCAGTTTAAATCCATCGAGACCGATTGGCGGAAGTTGATCGCCCGGGATGACATTGACCTGATCGACATCGCGACGCCGAACAATCTCCATGCCGAGATGGCCATCGCCGCGGCGAAAGCCGGCAAGATGATCCTTTGCGAAAAGCCGCTCGGTTTGAACGGCCGCGAAGCAGAAAAAATGCTAGCCGCTGTCACCAAAGCCAAGGTGCCGAACATGGTCTGGTATAACTACCGTCGTTGCCCCGCCGTAACCCTGGCCAAGCAACTCATTGACGAAGGCCGCCTCGGCAGGATCTTCCACTACCGGGCTAAGTTTCTTCAGGACTGGACCATCAATCCTGAGCTTCCCCAGGGTGGTGCTGCCCTCTGGCGCCTCGACATCAAGGCCGCCGGCTCCGGGGTTACGGGCGACCTGCTCGCGCATTGCATCGATACCGCCCTCTGGCTCAACGGTGGGATCAAGGAAGTCACGGCCATGACCGAAACGTTCATCAAGGAACGCAAGCACAACCTGACTGGCAAGGTGGAGAAGGTGGGAATTGATGATGCGAGCGCCTTCCTGGCCCGATTCAACAACGGATCGCTCGCCACCTTCGAATCCACCCGCTACGCGCGGGGCCACAAGGCTCTCTACACCTTTGAGATCAACGGGGAAAACGCCTCGATCGCCTGGGACCTCCACGACCTCCATCGCCTCCAATACTTCGATCACAGTGACAAGGGGGCCGTTCGCGGGTGGCGGAACATCCATGTCTCGGACAATGGCGATCACCCGTACGTCGGCAATTGGTGGGTGCCCGGCCTGCAACTCGGCTACGAACATAGCTTCATCCATCAGGTCGCCGACTTCCTCAAGGGCCTCGAAACCGGCAAGCCTGCCGGCCCCACCTTCCGGGACGGCCTTGCCACGGACTACGTTACCGACGCCGTCCTGGCCTCGGCCAGGTCCGGTCGATGGACAAAGGTCAAACAGTTGAAATAAGCGCCCAGCCTGTACACCTGCGGGAATTCTCCGTACTCTCGCCGCCATGTCCGAGATTGCCAATTACGTTATCCATGGTGCCGCGCAGATCACTCCGGCGATCGTGGACAAAGTTTTGCGAAGCCTGCCGATTTGGAAAGTCGAGTTCACCCAGATCAACGCCCCGCACTATCCACATCTGGTCGACCAGCTCGAATTCCTTGCCGCCGTCGTCGAGGATGTCGCCGAAGGTGCCTACAAAGACCTGCCCTACGCCGCACTTGCCGCCGCCGTATTCGCCATCACTTACGCCCATCGCAAGGTCGACATCATCCCCGACACCATCTTGGAACTCGGCTATTCCGATGACTCCGGCATCGCACGCGCCGTCATGATCATGCACGAACGCGCCCTGCGGAAGTACGCGGAGAAAAACGACTTCGATTGGGACAGGATTACCTCGAAACCGTGACGGACTTCGACGGCCGGACGCCCCCAGACGTCAGGCCGTCAATCAAACCTTCCAGCCGGTGGATGACAATTTCCCAGGAATAACGTTCCTGATAGGCGGCCTGGCCTCGAGCGCTCAGATCGCGGCGACGAGATTCGTCCCCTAGCAGGCGCACCACCACGTCGCAGTATCCTTTCAGGTCATTCTCGGCTACGGCGGCTAAATAATCCGCTCCCCGCAGCGTCTTCCCAGTGCTGAAGCCCAGCGTCGTCGCCACCGGCGCCCCCGCCTCCAGACCCGCCATGAAACTCGAACGGCGTTCCGACACGCCATCCATAAAGGGAAGCGCCAACACGTCCACCGCCCGAAGCAACTCACCCAGTTCGACGCTGGGAAGATGCCCGAGAACCCGATAGTGGCGGTGAATTGATTCGGGGCGTATATGCTCCCGCTGCCTCCCGGCGATCACCAGGGCCGTCGGTCCAAGTTCGGATTCTGCCGCCTCCCAGGCCCGGTAGACCCATTCAATCTTTTTGCCGGCGGCCACAGAGCCGAAGTAGGCTATGACCCGCATCTCCGAGGTCCAACCGAATTGCCGCCGCCAGTCCTTACGGTGATGTTCAGAAACCGTCACGGACGAAATATTTGAAGGGGAAGGCAGGAGCGACAACTTTGGGGCAAGGGCCGGTTCGCGAGCGCTGCATTGCTCGATCCACCGCTCGGTGGAAAGAGCCAACCGATCGGCTACCGCCCGGATGCGTCGCCATTGCAGCCGATGATTCCACGCACACCACAGGAACCGCGGACGCCACGACAGCGGCGCCATCATCTCGTGAATGATCACGATTTGATGCCTTCCGGCCGCACGCAACGCGCCCATCACTGCGGGAAGACCCGGGTTGATTCCTCCCCGTCCATACATATGAGGAACATACTGCCAGACAATTGCCGCCTTCCGAGGAAGTAGGTCGAACTGCCGTAATAGACCACTGGTGTCGGACCAACTCCCGATCGTAGATGAAACGTGAACACCCGACTCCTGTTCGGCCCCGATGCTGGTCAGCACATGAACCTCTCGGCTTGCCGCAAGATGACGTGCCAAGAATACGGTATGGTCCGCCAATCCGCCCGGCATGGGGGGGAACAGTGCAGAAACCAGGATAACAGAACGAGCCACGTCCGCGTCAGGTTAAAGTATTCAGGCGAACGATTTCAACCCGTTGGATTGAAATTATGGATATTCCTCGAATTTGGGGCTTGTCGGTCGATGCCAATAAGCATTAGAAAGTTCGAAGATCCCCCGCACCACGGAATTCAGGCCCCGTGTTTCATTTGGAAAATCGTATCACAACACCAAGCCTTTATGAATTGCCCAACGAAACAGCAGCAGTACCTCACGGTTTTTCTCCGTCGCGCCCTGACGGTTGGACTTGGCTCGAAACTCCTCGCCGTCCCGGCGTTATTCGGGCAGGACGCCGAGGCTCCCGCAACCCCTGCCGAGGGTGAAGTTCGCAAGATGAGTATCAAGACTGGATCATTGATCCCCACGGCATCTGAGGTGGAAACGCCCCAGCCAATCCTGACCGTGACGGCCGCCGACCTTGCCCACTACGGCACCGGATCGTTTGAGCGGACGGTCCAAAAGCTTTCTTCGGCCGTCGGTGGCGGCAATTTCGGCAATAGCCGTGGCAATGGAGGCGACGGCACGGCGGGTATTGCTCTTCGAGGGATTGACGGAGGGACGCTTCTGCTCGTGAACGGGCGGCGGATGGCACGGTCAGACCTCAACGCAATCCCGGCGGGAGCCATCGACCGCATTGAGATTCTCAAGGACGGAGGTTCCTCAACCTATGGCGCGGATGCTGTCGCTGGTGTGGTCGATGTGATCTTAAAGAAGGACTTCAACGGCGTTGAAATCAGTACCCGCTACGGCAACACCACGGAGAAGGACGCCGGCGAATTGCGCTGGGATGTTGTCCTGGGCATCGCCAACGAGAAGACGTCCCTCCTCGTCGGAGCCAGCTACCTCAATCAGAACGGCCTTCTGAGCGGAGACCGCAAGCGCTCACGTCCGGACATTTCCGACCCCAACAACACCTCCGGCACCAGCAACCCGGGACGTATTATCTCGACGCTGGCTGATCCCGATAGCGCGTTGGGTAGTTCGGGCCTGGTGTACCGCGGAGCGCCCGGGACCAGCTCCAAAGATTTATCTCTCTACACCCCCTACTCCGGGTCCACAGATCAGTTTCCCTATCCTCTGTACACTCCGGCGGTGCGGCCAGCCGAACGCTGGAGCATTTTCGGAAACGGCGAGCACTCAATCTTTGGTGATAACTTGAAGCTGTTTGTGGATGGATTTTATACCAAGTCCTATAGCTACAATCAGCTGGCTCCAGTGCCGATTGTCTTCAATCAATCCGAAACGCTCACCAGCCCCAACGGCATCGTTATTCCCGCCAATAATCCGTACAATCCGTTCGGTGTCAATGTCGACAACGCCCGGTATCGTCCCGTGGAACTTGGGCCACGGGTCGATTCCAACGACTACGACATCCTGCGTTTTGTCGGCGGATTCAAAGGCCAGATAGCCGACACAACATGGCATTGGGAGACCGCGGCGATGTACGGGTATCAGAACGGAGTCAACCGGCAGGGGAATGACCTCAGTCGAACCGCGCTCGAAGCCGCAGTAAACGCCACAGATCCGCGGATTGCCTTTAATCCGTTCGGGAATGCGGCAAACAGTAAGTCAATGCTCAATGCCATCCGGCTTGATCACTACACGTTCGACAAGGATTCGATTTTTCTCGTAGACGCAAAAATAAACGGCGAGGTCTACAACCTGCCGGGCGGCCCGATCCAGGTTGGATTCGGCGGGGAGCACCGCGAGGAAAAATCCATTCACGAGCCCGACGGCACGCTGACGAGCCGCAATGTGGTTGGATTCAATAGCGATGATTTGTACACCGGCAAACGGAGAGTTAACGGAATCTTCTATGAAGTGAGGATTCCCATCTTAGGTAAGGACTGGAACCTTCCCGGGGCAAAAAAGCTCGACCTGATTCATTCCGGCCGGTTCGAGGACTACTCGGACTTTGGCACCACCTATAATCCCAGGATCGCCCTGCTCTATCAGCCAATCGATCCGTTGACTTTCCGAGCCTCCGTTTCGGAATCGTTCAGCGCACCCGGCTTTGACGAATTGAACCAGAATTCGGAAGGCTACCCAGAATTGGTCAACCCCGTGCGCCAGGCCGGGGTGGACGCCGGAACACTGAACGAAGACGACTATCCGCCTCTTGAGCAAATCCGCACGTTCTACAAAGGCAACCCGAATATCAAACCGGCCACGGCGAAGAATTACACCGCTGGATTCGTCTGGACTCCGCCCAATGTGAAGGAACTCAGAATCGAGATGGATTGGTTCCGACTCGAACAAAAGAACATTTCCAGCTTCGTCGACCAGTATATAATCGATGAGAACTATCGAACCGGCGGACCCACGGATCCGAAGGCCTTGTTTGCCAATCAGATCGAGTGGGATCCCAAGGTCCTGCAGTACAAGACACTCGATGCCACCGCTCTCAACCTGTCACGACGCGAGGTGGAAGGGTTTGATTTCGACGTCACCTATGCGCTGAAGACGCGGACCGCCGGCACCTTCACCTCACGCACGCTCGCTTCGTACTACTACCGGTTCGAGCAGGAAAATATTCCGGGTGAGGAGCTCCGGGACCGACTTGGAGACTTCACCCAGCCGGAAGCTAGCTTCGGCCTCGGCTCCATGCCGCGGCTTAAGGGTGGCACCAGCCTGTTCTGGGCATACAACAACTTCGAGGTCGGTCCGACACTGAATTTTGTCGGCGAGTATCGTGACAGCGTCAAGAGTGCCCCCCACGACGCAGTCAACCGGCGCATTAGCTCCTGGCTCACGCTCGACTTGCAGGGCAGTTACCGATTCGACATGGAGTACCTCAAGAACGCTCATTTCACGGTCGGTTGCCTAAACGTGACCGACGAGGCGCCACCGTTGGTCGAGGGATCGTTTGCGGACAAGTATGATCGCGACACCCACAACATCCTTGGCCGCTTCTGGTACGTCGAATTCAGCAAGAAATTCTGACCTGCTTCCCTTCCTTTTCCCGGACAGCTGGCTTCTTCCGGCTCGTCCGCCTTCTCCCATTCTCAGATTTGCCGTGGACTGGAAACGGGCTGCAAGTCCCCTGGTAAAAAAGAGTAAAGAGGGACAGGTTCATCTGTCCTAAGTCCGCCTCCCGCAGAGTTGGAGCCCTGCCCTTCGTCTTTGCAAAAAATTGGTTGGGAAGCGTCAAACGTAAATTCCTGTCGAAAACTTCGCCGCCCTGCCCGTTAATGCCCGAAACGTTCTCCCATGAAACAGTGCGACTGTCCCTTCCACCGGCTCACCAACCTCCTGCTTCTCTTCGCCGCTTTCTTCGCCGCCCCCGCCGCGCCCGCTCAAATCATCAATGCTGCGCCCGTCCCGGAATGGATTTTGGCCCCGGGCGCAGACACCAACGCCCCGGCGTTCTTTCGCAAATCCTTTTCTTCTGACTCCAAACTCCTCAAAGCCATTCTCCTCGGCGCGTGCGACGGCACCATGGACATCTTTGTCAACGGCGCCGCCGCCGGCCAACTCAGCGGACGTGACCGTGCCGGTAGCCTGGACGTCACCGCCCTCATCCGCCCCGGCCAAAACATTCTCGCCATCCGCAGTAAATCCCACGCTCAACTCAGCGTCCTCCTCGAACTCAACGGCGATCTAGCCCGCAAGGACTTCGTCCTCTCCGACAGCACTTGGCTCACTTCCCCTACCGAATCCCCCGACTGGGCGACGACCGCCTTCGCCGCTGCCGGTTGGCAATCCGTCCGCAGCCTCCTTCGCGTGGACGCAACTCCCACGACTAATCCATTCGATCCCACGCACGCCATCGACGCGTACAACAGTTGGAAACTCGCCCTCGGCAAGAATCAAGCCACCGACCCCGCCACCTTCACGCTCCCCCCCGGCTTCCGCGCCGAACTCATTCGCTCCGCACGCACCAACGAAGGCTCTTGGGTTTCTCTCGCATTCGATCCCCACGGGCGCCTCACTCTTGCCCGCGAACAGCGAGGCCTCCTCCGCCTCACGTTCACCAGCCCCGCCCTCAATCAGCGACGCGAACAACCCACCACCGCGCCACCGCCCGAAGTCGATCGCATCGAAGTCATCAATGACACGCTCCTCGAATGCCGCGGGCTCCTCTACGCCCACGGTGCGCTCTATGCGAACGCCAACAACTCCAAGGCTCTCTTCCGTCTCCGTGACACGCAGGGTAATAACCAATTCGACGAAATCACCGAAATCTTCCGCACCGAAGGCGGTGTCGGCCACGGCCGAAATCACCTCAAGCTCGGCCCCGACGGCTGGCTCTGGATCGCTCACGGCAACAACGTCCGCCTTCCCAAGAATCTCTCCACCAATTCTCCTCTCCGAAACTTTGCCCTCGACCGCCTCATCCCCTGCCCATGGGATGCCACAATGTTCGACGGGGACGTTGAGCTTCCCGCTGGCCACATCCTCCGCGTCAAACCCGACGGCTCCGAAGTTCAACTCTACGCCGGCGGCTTCCGCAACCCGCTCGACCTCGCCTTTAACCAACACGGAGACCTCTTCACCTTCGACGCCGACATGGAGTGGGACGTCGGTACGCCCTGGTATATGCCTAACCGCGTCCTCCACGTCTTGCCCGGCGCGGACTTCGGCTGGCGCCGCGGCGCTAGCCGTTTCCCCGAGTGGTTCGCCGACACCCTGCCGAGCGTTGTGAACATCGGCCTCGCCTCCCCCACTGGCGTCATTTTCGGCGACGACGCCCGCTTCCCCGACCGATACCGTCGCGCCTTCTATATCGCCGACTGGGCCTACGGGCGAATCCTAGCCGTCCACCTCACGCCCGACGGTGCCAGCTACACCGGGGTCAGCGAACTCTTCATCGCTGGCCGCCCCCTCAACGTCACCGACATCTGCATCGGCCCCGATGGCGCCATGTGGTTTACCACCGGTGGACGCGGCACCCAGTCCGGGCTTTATCGCGTCCTATACGTCAATCCGCTCGAACCCCCTTCCATCAATTCCGAAAACGTTCCCACCGCACATAGAGCCGTCCGCGATCAACGCCTCCAGGTGGGAAAAATTCCGTCCAGCGACTCCTCTCGCGCGGCGATTGACAGCGCCCTCCAAGCCGCCGGTTCCAACGACCGAGCCGTCCGCCACGCCGCGTGTGCCGCCCTCGAACGCCTCCCGCTCGGCGCGTGGCGCAATCTAGCTCTCTCACAAACCAACCTCGACGCCCTCCTCACCACCTCCCTCGCGCTCATTCGGCTCGGCGACACTTCCTCCAAATCGGCCATCCTCGATCGCATTTTCCAAACACAATTCGTCAACGTCACTCAAGACCAGCAACGGGCCTCCCTCCGTGTTCTATCCCTCTGCTTCATCCGCCTCGATGTGCCGGACGAAAGCCAACGCCAAGCCAGCCTCCGCTGGATCGAACCGCTTTATCCAAGCAATAGCCGGCACCTGAATTACGCCCTCCTCGAACTCCTCGTCTATCTCCATTCGCCCAACGTCATCGCTAAAACCATCCCGATCCTGCGTGACGCGACCGCTTCCGAGGACCTCCTACAATACCCATTCTACCTCCGCTATGTCCCCGATGGCTGGACTCTCGACGCCCGCCGCATAGTATTCGAGGCCCTCGCGCGCGCTGAACGACTCCCTGGTGCCCGCCAGTATTTCAAAGCCATCCAAGACATTCGCAGAGAACTCCTCGCCGCCCTTAGCCCGGCTGAACGCGAGACTTTCGCACCACAAAGTGCCCCGACCTCCTCCAAGCCCACGGTCGCCGCTACCCTCTTCGTAAAAAATTGGAAAATGGAAGACCTCGTCCCCCGCCTTGCTGAAGTCGCGCGCGGCCGCTCATGGAAAAGTGCCCGCACCGCCTTGACACAGGCTCAATGCGTCCTCTGCCACCGCGTCAGCAACGATGCCTCGCTCCCCGCTAGCATCGTTGGCCCCGACCTCACCAGCATCGCGAGTCGCTTCAACCGCCACGACCTTCTAGAGCAAATTATCGACCCCTCCAAAGTCATCGATGACAAATTCCGCAGCGTTACCCTCTTCCTGGTCGATGGCTCCGACATCTCCGGCACCATCGAAACCGAAAACACCAACCAAGTGATACTCCGGCCCAGCCCCCTCTCCGCAGAAGCCATCACCATCCCGAAACAAACCATCCGCCTCCGCGAACTCTCCAAAGTCTCCCCCATGCCTGCCAACCTTCTGAACAGCCTAACTTCCGAACAAATCCTCGACGTCCTCGCGTGGTTCGAAGCCAGTGGCAACCCGACCCTTCCCGCCTTCAGCGGTCGTTAAGTTACTCAGGGACAGAAGGGTAGACTCGGCTCTGGCCCTGGAATATGGAGTGTTTTGGCACGGCCATTCTCACTCTGTGAACGGAACGTATCCGCCAGCTGTCCGGCAAAAGCCCGAATGACCAACACACGGGCCGGCTGTTTTGACATCCCTTGTTTTGAAGATTGGTTGCGAGCGAATTCGGCGTCAGAGTTGCGGAGAATGATCGCCGTACGACTGAATCCGCAACTCGCGAGCCTGCCTGTTTACATTCCCGGCCGTCCCATTGAAGAAGTGGCACGGGAACACGCACTGGATCCCACAACGGTCATTAAGTTGGCGTCGAACGAAAACCCGTTGGGACCTTCCCCAAAGGCTCTCATCGCAATGGAGCATGTTCTTCGCAATCTGCATCTTTATCCGGACGGCAGTGCCTTTTTCCTGAAGCGGAAACTGGCGGATCACCTTGGAATAGAGCCCGATCAATTGATTCTGGGGAACGGTTCCAACGAAATCATCGAATTCGTGGGCCATGCCCTCCTCGGGCCAGACGCCGAGGTGGTGGTCTCGCAATACTGCTTCGCCGTGTACCCCATCGTCACTGCATTGTTTGGAGCCCGGCTTATTACGGTGCCTGCCCAGGACCTGGGACATGATATCCCCGCGATGATCCGAGCGATCACAGCGAAGACGCGGGTGATCTTCGTTGCTAACCCGAACAATCCGACGGGCACTTTGGTTTCGCGTGAAGACATCAGCCGGCTACTCGCCGAGGTTCCACCCCGTGTAATGATCGTCCTGGACGAGGCGTACGTGGAATTTCTGGACGATCCGGTGGACTGCCTTGCCCTGGTGAGAAACCATGTCACTCCGAACCTTCTTCTGATGCGTACCTTTTCCAAGGTGTACGGGTTGGCCGGACTACGTCTCGGATACGGTATTGGCGATCCGGAACTGATCGCCGGTTTTGAAAAAGTGCGCCAACCGTTCAATATCAACGCCGTTGCCCAGGCAGGCGCTTTCGCGGCGTTAGAGGACGGGGAGCACTTGAGAAAAACACGCGATAACAACCGGCGTGGCGTGGATTTTTATCAATCGAACTTCGTGCAGCTTGGGCTCACATTCGTGCCGTCGTCGGCGAACTTTGTTCTGGTGGATGTCGGCGAGGGGCAGCGGATTTTCACGGAATTGCAGAAACGCGGGATTATCACCCGGCCGATGAGCGGTTACCAATTACCGGCATGGCTCCGGATTTCCGTGGGGACGCCTCCTGAGAACGAGCGATGCCTCAAAGCTCTTCGGGAGATTCTGGAGAAGTAGAATCCGAGGACGCCGATAAAGACGGTACTGGAGATGCCGGCGAACCCTTTCCCGGCGCGTGACGGCGAAGGAACTTGAGCGCTACATTCAGGTCCTTGGGCCACTCCGCGTGAACGGTGAAGGGCAAGCGCGTTGCGGGATGCAGCAACTCCAGATGTTGGAGGTGCAGGGCCAGCGTCGGAGTGAGAGGCCGCTCCTCCCGGTTCCGCTTGAGGCGATAATCGGACTTGAGTGTTGAGAGGTAGAGGCGCGAGTCGCCGTAGACCAGATCGCCGTAGATCGGGTGACCCGCGAACTTCAAATGGATGCGAACCTGATGAGTCCGTTCCGTGAGCGGCCGGCACTCGACCAGTGCGCTACCGGAAAACCGCTCGACAACTCGAAACCGGGTGATGGATTTTTTCCCATCACGCGTCCAGCGCATCCGCCCGGGTTGGTTTGGATCGGGCGCCAGCTTCACATCCACCACAAATTCCGTCTCTACCGGTTCACCGCGCACAAGGGCCACGTACACTCGGTCCGGCTTTTCAGCTCCGAACTCGTTGGCCACTGCGACTAGCGAAGCTTTGCTTCGGGCAAGCAACAGAACGCCGGTGGTATCGGAGTCGAGCCGGTGGGCATTGGCCAGGTAGGTCAAGCCGCGAGCTTTAGCCCAGGGCACACCCCGCTGGATGCCCTCATGAATCAACGGCATCAGACTCGGCCGCCCGGGATCGTTACGATCCGGAGATGTCGGCAGGGAAGCCGGCTTGTTGATCGCCAAAAGCAGGGCATCCTCGTATATCACCGGAATCTCCCAAAATTCCCGGGTCGCCGGAGAGGAAAGCTTGAGTGGGGGCAGCGCCGATCTCATAGAGCGATCAATAAACACCAAATACCAAACTCCGCTGGCAAGAACTGAGGATCGAAGTTCAACCCGGCTTCTACCGCGGAACGTACGCTGCGAATTTCGCTCGGTTCCAGCTCCCGATGGCGTCCAGGCCAATCCCTTCGGTTTTGCACCTGCGCCTGAACCGAGAACAGGGACAAGTTAGGGAGTGTTCATTGGACTCGCCCCGGACTTCTGCCGGGCCTGGGAACGGTTTGCCAGTCCTGAGCGCTCGAACTCGCTATTAAACCACTCTCCAAAGCTTTGGGATTCATTCTGACGTCGCAGATCTTCGAGGAATTTCGGCAGTTCGGCCTTCACTTTCTCCTCACTTACAGGCCGACGTTCCTTCAGATAAACCACCATGCCACCTTCGCGAGTCGTTATGAAATCGCTCGCCGCCCGGGGTTTAAGTCCGAAGGCCACATTCTTAACGGAGTTCAAATCGACACGGCCCTGAAAGGCATCGAGAGACTGAGTACTGAGAGAAATCGGAGGAAGCTCGACAACCTCAAGTCCCTCTTGCTTCGCAACCGAGTCAAAAGACTTGCCCTGGGCAAGTGAATTGGTGACTGCCGCCTGGAACGCCATCCCTAACTTGCGCCCCATATCCATCGCCTGGCTCCGACGATAGTCCTCCACCACCTTGGTCCGGACTTGTTCAATCGCGGGCACCTCACTGGGGAGCCTCTTTTTCAGCGCGAACACGTACACCCCCCTGTCACTCACGATGGGCGCCGTGAACGGCTGGTCCTCCGCGAGTTTGAAAGCTTCCTCCGTCAGACTGCGGACATCCTCCAAACCGAGCGGTGGCGTGAAGCGTGAGAACGGTTCCGATGTTTCGGAAATCAGGCCGTTGGCAGCCGCGAATTTTTCGAGATTTTCCGCCTTCGCAGGAGTCATGTCGTAGACACCCTTGGCAAATTCAGCCGCCTTGGTGCGGGCTGTACGAAGCGCCAGGGCGTCCCGATTTTGGTCTCGAAGCATCAGGAGGGCCGCCTCCTTCGAAAGGGTTTTTCCATCCGCACCCCGGAACGCATCCGCACCCTGCTGGGCATAGCTGTTTTCGAGGGCGTTGGTCAGGTTCGGGATGGCGGCGAATTCCTTCTCCGCCTCCGCGAAATAATTTGAAGTGGCAAACCGAACGAAGCTCATCTGAAGTCGCTCTGGTATGCGGTAGGAAGACACCCTGTTGCTGAAAAACTGTTCCACGGCGGGGCGTTGGATGGTCACACCATCCAGGAAATTGGAGGTGTTGAAAAGGACAACGCTCGTGAGTGATTCCTCATTGCCACGCCGGTACTCAGTTTCCGCTTCACGCGGAGACGTCAGTTTCCCGGCCACACCGACAATCTGACCCAGATGGCGCTGGCCGATATCCTGGCGAATAAATTGATGAAAATCCGCCTCGCTAAAACCTTGCTTCTGGAGTTCCTGCAAGTAGGGCTCATAGTTCAACTGCCCCGTCTGTGGGTTGCGGAAATTCTGCTGAATCCAGTGGGCCACCGCAGCGTCGCCGACACCAATCTTGTATTCGCGCACCTTTTCCGTCAGAAAAAGCTGTTGGAGGATCTGCTGCTCGTCATCCGCTCCAGAGGTCTGACCCCGGTTATACAAAAATCTCCGGAGCGCCGTCTGACGGTTCGCCGCACTCACCATTTCCTGCGTGATCGGCCTCCCGTCGATCATCCCGAACTGACTGCCGTTGTCTCCGAACATCAGGTTGCGATAACTCGTCTGGTTCGGACTAAACCAGACCACGAAACTGAGGATGACCGCGGCTACGATCACAATCCACAGCCAACTCTGATGCTTTCGAATAGTTCCAAACATACGTCTGGTGCAATAAAATTAAGAAGGGTGAGCCTAGCAGAGGCTTCAATCCGGGGTCAAACCCCAAAATCTTCGCGCTTTTGGGTGTTCGGGGTTGAGTTGCAAAAGTCCGGCTAGCGAGCAGCCGCCGGCTGAACTCGTATCTCGGTCGAGCCCAGGGGGATTGCCACCCTATCGTCTTGCCCGCCCGGCCAACGAATCATCAGTTGGCTGGGCGCACCCGCACCCGGTTGGATCGTCAATACGACCCCCGCAGAACCTTGGGAGCCGACGCCTGAGCCCGCGTGAAGTTCCCGGACTGGGCCGGTGAAATCGCCCGCCCGCAGCCGCACAACGGCGCCAATGCCCTCGGGGTTCCCGGGCGGTCCGGTCAGCCGGATTCGCAGTCCGGGTCGGGCGTTGGCATTGTGGAACAGCCGTGTGGCTCCGCCGTTCTGCGTCACCACGAGATCCGCCCGACCATCGTGGTCATAGTCTGCCGTGGCCGCGCCCCGCTGCTCTCCATAGACAAGTACGCCCGACTCGTGCCCGGGAATGGCCGCGAAACCACCTCGTCCATCCCCTCGCAGAAGCAAACCTCGACCCGCGTCGAGTCGAGGAACGCTCGGTCGGGTTGCGAAAAAATTCTGACTCAAGAAGATGTCCTCATCGCCATCGCCGTCGAAGTCCGTGACCACGGGAGTCAATGCAGGGGCCAATTGAGCGGCGAGTGGCAGCTCGCGCGCTTCGAATCGGTCGCCCCGGTTGAGCAGCACCAGGGAGCGTAGCTCGATCACTTCAAATTGACGTCCCTTCGCGCGCTGCGGTCCCAGCACTTCGTCCAAGGTCGCTTCGCTAAAAGCGCGATGAGATGGGAAGCGCCCCGCGAGGAATGGCAATCCGCTGAGCAGATCCGGCAGAGGACGTGTCGGCGTCAATGCGCCCCGCACGGGGTCGAACGTGGTCTCGATCAAGCCTAGTGAATCGGTGCCTGCCCAATCTCCTGCAACCAGCACGGCAGGCCGCTCCAGGCAAGCCTGGTGCTCCGAGTTCAGGCCCCAGTTGGCAGCAACCAGGTCAAGCCGGCCATCGCCGTCGAAATCCCCAGCGGCCAGGCCGGACCACCACCCAGTGAGCGCACTGAGGCGGACTGGTTTTGCGGCCCGCGCACCCGCCCGATCCACTTCGGGATTCCAAGGTGTGAGTTGGCCGTGATCATTGCGGAACAAGGTCACGGACCCCCACTCGCAAGCGATGGCGAGCTCAGGAAATCCGTCCCCTGTGAGGTCGGTCCAAAGAGCGGAAGTCACCAAGCCGAGCCGATCAAATCTTCGCAACTCGGTGAAATGTCCGCCGGCGTTGCGCAACAGCACAGAGGTTGCGGGCTCCGGCCAGCGTCCGGGCACCACCCCTCCGCCCACAAATAGATCAAGATCGCCGTCACCATCGAAATCCCCCAAGGTGATCGCCCCCACGGCATTGGTTGAAGCAGGCAGAATCGCTGTCGGCACCTTTCCCGCTTCAACGAAACGGACAGCCGTACCATCGACCTGCGCGTCCTCGTAGTTCGACTCGGCGATGAATAGCTGCCGGCCGATTGCCGCCAGAGCCACCTGATCGCGAGCGGTCGGCAGGTTGGTTGCCAAGGCGAATCCGCCCTGCTGATCGTTCCTGAACACGGAAAGGGCACCGCCCGAGCTACCACCAATCGCGAGGTCTTCCCAGCCGTCGCCATCCCAGTCGAGCCAAGCCACCCCAGGACCCGCCTGGCTCAGTCGGCGCGTCAGTAACGGCTGTCGCTCGAAGTCGTCAAAGAGTATCTCCGCATGGCTGTGACTCAGTCGTTCGGTCACATCGGAAAACAAAACATCCACTGGCGCCAACTTTGACAACGGACGGACGATGTCTAGCGCCGGGTCTTCCAGAAATTCGTAGAGTCGCCCCGGTTGGATATCGCGAAGCTCACGATGCGTGCCGTTCCGCCAGCGCACATCAAGTGTCATCGACGTGCTGTTTGTCCCTGCGGCAAACACTAGCAGTGGGTCACTCCCAGAAAGGTAGCGGCCGCCCGCGACGACTTCCTGGCGTTGCTCTGGAATTGCTCCGCCACGCAGCGTGACGGTCGAACCCACCGCCTGGGTGTTGGGTCCGAGGCCACGCAGCCGCACCGCCACGCGCGGTGTCGCCGACTCGTTGCGATACAGAGCAGCCGGCCCGTTCAGATTGTTGACAACGAAGTCGAGGTCGCCGTCCCCGTCGAAGTCCGCCATCGCAATTCCGTGATGCACGCCCGGTTGATCGGTGCCCCAGTCGGCCGTTACATCCTCAAAGGTCAAGTCACCGCGATTCCGGAACGCGACGATAGCGGTGTTCAGCGGTGGGTATACGCTCAGATTCGCCACACGATCTCCAACGAACAACTTGCGCCGCTCCGCGCTGTTGGTATAGCTGCCATAGTTGCGTTCGCGTGCTTGGATCGTGGCCGCCGCGTCGCGATCCTGTACGTCCCGCATGTGGCCGGTGGTGATGAGGAGGTCGGGACGACCGTCCAGATCCACGTCCATGAAAATCGGCTGCCAGGCCCATTCAGAACCCGTTAGTCCGGCGAACCCGGCCACCTCGGCATACGTGCCGTCTCCGCGCGCGATTTGTAAGGTGTTGCGGAGGCTTTGGGGCCGGTCTGTAATTCTGCCTGGGAGACGGATAGAGTCGGACTGCGCAGGCGTCTGCCGCTTCCGCAAGGCCGCCAACCGGCTAAGCATGTCTACCACGAAAATATCGGGCAGGCCGTCGGAGTCTACGTCCGCTACGTCGACCCCCATCGAACTGCCGCTCGTCTGGCGCAACGCCAACGCGGGAGCGGCTCGGAACCGTCCATGACCGTCGTTAAACCAAAGCCGATCCGGGGTCCAGTAATCATTACAAACATATAGATCGGGCGCCCCGTCGTCGTTGAGATCCCGGAACGTGGCCGTCAGCCCCCAGTCCAGCGGCGCGCTCCTGAGCGGCAACCCAGCCTCCTCAAGAAATCGGCCATCCGTCCAGCTCGCTGCATGAAAACGTCCAGCACCATCGTTAAGCCATAGCTCGTCGGGTTCGCCATATTCGAAAATCTTACCGTTGTTCAACCCTAGCCGGTTGGCCAATGCCGCAGGGATAACGAGTTCCCCATTCAACATTCCGAGTTGTACCTGTCCCACACCGGTGTCGCGAATGTCTTCCGTGCGATTGTTGGCGACGTAAAGATCCAAGGTGCCGTCGCCGTCCACGTCGGCCAACGCCATCGTGAGACTGCCGTGGCGGCCCGCAATGCCGGCCGTGGCCGTGATGTCCGTGAAATGACCGTGACCATCGTTTCGCCAGCAATGAACGCCCGCGCGGTTCGCGCTAATCATTAGGTCCAGCGCCCCGTCGCCCGTTATATCGGCTAGGACTACGGCCCGCGCCATCAGATTGGTCGCCACGGCACCGGACTCGGCGGTGACATCTGCAAACCGCCAATCACCGAGATTTCGGAAGAGTGACAGTCGCCCTTCAATGCCGACCAGCGCGATGTCCGGCCGGCCGTCGCCGTCGAAGTCGCCGGTTGCCACGCCAGAGCCGTTATAGAATGTGCGATTCTGTGCGCCGTCTGCCGCCCGCAACTTATTAGTAAAGACGACTGCGGTGTTGGTCGGATTGAGGAGGGAGAAACCCGTATGTCCGGAAACCGGTACAACGAGTGGACTCCAGCGGCCACCGGGGATGTCGTGCCACTCGGCGGCGTAGGCCGCGCAGGCCAGCACAAGAACCGTTGAGAGTGAGAGGAATAAACGCATATCAACAGGAAACGGATCAGGGATGCGAATACACGTGAGCGGCGTTGGTTGGATCGCGAAACCGGAAGGTCTTTAGCGCAACGGGATACAAATGATCGCTGTCCTCTCGGATTCGGTAGGCGCTATCAAGGCCGGCATTGGTGAAAACCTGCGTCCCGCCGGTCACGGGCCAATAAACATCGATCCGCTGCACAGCCGTCGCCTGGCCGAGACCCACCTCGATTCGGAAGGGATTGCCCCAAAAACTTCCGCCGGTCGTCACGGTTCGGTGGATCGAGCGGGGTCCCTGTGGCGTCGTGAGATCAATCTTGACGCGAGCCCCCAGTGCGGCTCGATTGGATTTCACACCCTCGAGTTGAAGTTTCATCCAATGATTGCCGTGTCCAGGATTGAGATAGAGGCTGTTTCTATAGACATCGCCGGGATAGGCGCCGCCCATGTTTTCGTGGACATCCTGATCACCATCGTTGTCAATATCACCAAACGAAACGCCGTGGCCTTTCTGGATGTTTCCAAATCCCCCCACGTGGTCACCTCCTGGAAACGCTTGGCATCCGCATTTCGAAACATCCGGTTTGGAATCACTCTCATGAGGCTGGGGTCTCCTGTTCCGGCGTAAAAATCGAGCCAGCCATCGTTGTCCAAGTCGCCGAAGTTGGCGCCCGTGGCGTGGATCACCTTGAAGAGACCCACTTCCTGGGTGACGTCGGCGAAGGTCCCGTTGCCTCTATTTCGGTAAAGCCGCGCCCGTTCCCCTGTGTGCGGAAGCCCGAGGTAGTCCGCGGCAACATCTCCCACCTTGTTGATCGAGTAGCATGCCACAAAAAGATCCTCCCACCCGTCATTGTCGTAGTCCCAGAACCAACACGGGAAACTGAACCGGGGCTCTGTCACGCCGGTGTGGTGTCCGACCTCGGTGAAGACCCAGCCGCCGTTCACGCCCGCGTTGGTTTCCTTTGGGCCGTCATTCCGGAACAATAGGTTCGATTGATCATGAACGGAGATGAAGAGATCAGGCCGCCGGTCGTTGTTGAAGTCGCCGCCGACGGCTCCCTTGACAAACGTGGTGAGGTTTAGCCCAACGCTGGCGGCGCATTCTGTAAAGGTTCCATCGCGGTTGTTGCGATATAGTTCGCAGGGTGCCACTTCGCCAAATGCCGTTTCATTTCCGACGAACAAGTCAATCCAACCGTCGAGGTTATAGTCGAACCAGACCGCAGTTTGTGTCGGATGAAAGCGGAGCATCCCAGCTTCTTCCGTCACATCATCGAATGTGCCATTACCGTTATTCCTCAACAACGAATTCGGCTGCCTCCCCTGGGTTCCCTGCCACGCTCCGCGGAGTACGAACACGTCGGGATACCCATCGTTGTTATAGTCGGCGTGAACCATGTTTAATCCACCGGTTTCGCCCAACAACCCTGCTTCACGAGTTCGTTCCCGAAAGGTGCCATCCCCCTCGTTATGGAAATAGTGCATCGGATCCCGACATCCGAAGGAAGTCACCAGGATGTTCAGCAGACCGTCCCCATCAAAATCTTCCATGAGGCTGCCGCCGGACAACTCGTTCACGTCCAACCCGGCGACCCCAGCGACGTCCACAAAGCGCTTGATATCGTATTCGGATTCGAAGGTTTTGGGCGGGATGAGCCAGTGGGCGGGAACCTTTTGCGGGTATTCACCCACGGTCATATAAGCGATGTTGAGGAGCCATCGAAGCGAGAGATCCTCCGGAGCGTCCTGGAGGGTATTCGTGAGGATTTGAATAGCTGCCCGTGATCCGCGTTGATTGCGGTGCACTCCGCGGCCCTGGATCGGGAGGAGGCAGGAATCGATCGTGTGATTTGTAATGCAATTGTCCTGTTCGCCTTGGCGCAAAAAGGCCACGGCCTGAAGGGTCCTCAATTGCACTCGCCCCACAAGGGTG
The DNA here is from genome assembly GCA_009695205.1 of Pedosphaera sp. Taxonomy (GTDB): domain Bacteria; phylum Verrucomicrobiota; class Verrucomicrobiia; order Limisphaerales; family UBA9464; genus SIBK01. Next base: position 25,100 of record SIBK01000017.1, read on the forward strand.
GGTCTCACTCGTTGCTCGCCCATCAGTCGATCCGTCCTTGCGTAGACTGCGATCGCCTCTTCGGTACGGCCGGGGTTGAGGAGTTCCAGGGCATAACGAAGCAGGGCGTTCAGAAGCTCTTTTGAATCCTGGACTTGATTGATCGCACTGCCCGCTTTTGCCGCCCGTTCGATCGAGAAAAAGTGGCTTTTGGAAGGATCAATTGCCAACGCCAACTCCTCCAGACGCCGGGCCATGGCCCGGGTACCCGCAGATTGATAGAAAGGCTGGCTGGAGTCTGCTGCCGCACTCCGCGGCGTCGTCACCATTAATGCCAGGCTAATTCCAGCCGCCAGAAAGCCCCGCCCCCGCGAAAGTAAAGTACCAAGGCATCGGCGGCTCTCTTTTTGCCGGTGGGGCAGATCGCTGCCCTGCCGGTTCGCAGGGGCGCCGACTCCGAGCGGGGGCAGAGCCCAAACGTTTTCATTTTGGCCTCCGACCGTCTGAAGACGGAACTCCAGACCCCGAAAACCGCCTTCCAAAACATTCACGAAGGACGATGGCGTAGGAGAAATCATGCGAGTGAATCTCGATTTGCGTGGATTGTGACGTTCACGTTCCTGGCGGACCGGCTGGCAGGTCTCGCCGAAGGAACCCTAGCTCAGGACTCTTCCCAGCATAAAAGGAAATCACGTTGAGTCCCTGGCTTATTGACGCCACGCGATCGTTCGATCGAGACTCTGGAAAGTGATCCATACCCCAGCATGGCGATTGTTTTCAGGGGCCCGTGCGATTGCATGGCTATTGACCGCAGGGTTGACGGGCTGGATTGAAGTGTCTCTGCGCTCGGAAGACGTACTGGAGGGGGGTCGCCAGCTTGCGACTCAATACTGTTCCGCGTGTCATCTCCTGCCGGAACCAGCCCTCCTGGACAGGCGTACCTGGCGCGAAGGCACCAAGCCGATGATGCGAAAGCGGTTGGGGTTGGAGTCGCTCCGACTGGACGATCCTGCACAGCGCCAAATTATGGCCGAATGGGAATTGATTTGGAATTATTATGAAACAAATGCCCCGGTTCAAATGCCCCGGCAACCCGTCCATCCGCCCATCGGTTCCGGGTTGACCCGATTCGAGCCGGTATTTCTCGAGTATCATCCCACCAATCGACTGATCTGCATGGTTCAGATCGACTCGACTCGACATCAGATATATGCGGGCAATGCCAGGGCCAAGACACTGGATACGTTGTCGGCAGACGGTCACCTGCTTGCATCCTTGAGTTTGAACAGCCCGCCGGTTGAGATGGTTCCGACGGCCAGCGGGTATCTTGTGCCGCTCATCGGAAACGTGCTGCCGCATGATGGACGATTGGGGAAAGTAGTCCGCTTGCGCGCCAACGATCGCGGAGTTGAGGCACCCGTCACTCTGATTCCGGCTCTTCCACGTCCCACCTCGGTTGCCACGGCTGACCTCAACGGGGATGGACGTCTGGACATCGTGGTTTGCGGGTATGGTCATACTGTGGGGTCGTTCGGTTGGTGGGAATCGCGGGGATCGGAGGGTTATACGGAGCATGTACTCCTGGACCGCCCCGGTGCGATACACGCCGTAATCCGTGATTTCGACCGGGATGGTCGACCAGACATACTGGTGTTGATGGCTCAGGCGCAGGAGGAGCTTTGTTGGTTCCGGAATTTAGGCGGCGGTCTTTTCGAGCAGCGATCTCTCCTGCGTTTTCAGTCCGTTTGGGGAAGCACGAGTTTTGAAGTTGCGGACTTCAACGGCGACGGAATGGATGATATATTGATAACCAACGGGGACAACGGCGAATATAAATCGTGTCTGAAACCGTATCACGCCATTCGAATTTACTTGAATGACGGTCAGCAGAACCTGAGTGAAGGGTGGAGTTACCCGTTGAATGGTGCGTTCAAGGCGATTGCCCGTGATTTTGATGGCGATGGGGATCTAGACATTGCTGCGATCTCATTTTTCCCAGATTATGAAAACTCACCCCTGGAAAGCTTTGTATATTTCGAGAACAACCGTTCTGGGAACGCACCCGGCGCTTTGAACTTTGTACCCCAATCCCTTGATGAAGCCGTGGCTGGGCGATGGTTGGTCATGGATGCCGGAGACTTGGATGGCGACGGGGACCTAGATATTGTGTTGGGGTCTGCAAACCATGTTCCGTTCGGTGTGCCAAAAGCCTTGTATGAACGATGGGAAACCGAAGGGCCCGTTGTGCTACTTCTGCGTAACACCACGAAGTCGCCGAAGCAGCGCCCATCACCCAAGGCGAAATGAGGCTCAAACGGAGATCAACCCCCGAGCGGCGGTTTAATGTTCCGACAGGCTCTCGGGGACTTTGACACGGATCTCCAGGGTGTCGGGGGAAACCGTTGTGACGGTGGTCTTGCCTCCGGGCCACCGGATTTGGAGGCGTCCGGCGGTTCCACCCGTGGCCAGCACGCTCACAAGTGAATCTTGACTCCAATAGCCGCTCCCGGCGTGGAGTTCGCGTGCCGGTCCCAAGGATCCGGTAGCGGCCTCCCATCTCAGCACGGCGCCCACGCCAGCCGGATTGCCCGCCGAACCCTCCAGCCGAACGCGCAGGCCGGGGCGCGCCCCCCGGTTGTGATATAGCTTCGTCGCGGCACCGTTTTGGCTCACGGCTAAATCAACGCGCCCATCGTGGTCATAGTCTCCCAGTGCACTCCCACGCTGCTCACCGTACACCCGCAACCCACTCGCCTGCCCGCTCATTGCAGTAAATCCTCCGTGGCCATCTCCCCGAAGCCACAGGCTTCGCCCGGCATCAGAACGCGAGGTCTGCGGGGCGACCGCAAAGAAGTTCTGGCTCAGAAAGATATCCTCCAATCCGTCGCCATCCAGGTCGCCGACGTTCACTCCAAATGCCGGACTGGCTTGCGCTTCCGGCGGCAGCCGGGCGATTTGAAAATGTCCGTTCCGGTTGAGAAACACCGTTGTCGCCAGCCAATTCGCTTCACAGATTTGGGCCTGCTGCAAACGTTCGCCTAGAATGTCGGCGATTCCGGCTTGGGCGTAATTCTGATGCAGCTTGAAGTGTTCGCCGACCCAGGGGAGCACTTTGCTTACGGCGCTGAGATCTCGTCGTGGCACCCATTGTTTCATCGCCGGGTCAAAATATGCTTCGAGCATTTCCATTCCGCCTGTCCCTGCCAGGTCGCCGTAGTACAACCGCAGCGGATATTCCCGACTCGGTCGGTATTGAGTGTTCAGGCCCCAATTCGAAGCCACCAAGTCCAGCTTCCCATCGCTATCGAAATCTCCGGCGCTGACTCCATTCCACCATCCTTTATATTGGTCCAAACCCCACGCGGCCGTCATTTCCAGGAGGTGCTGGCCGTCCCGTTTGAATATTTTCAGCGGACCCCACTCACAGGCCAGCACGAGTTCCGGATAGCCATCCCCGTCCAGGTCGCTCCATACCGCTCCGCTAACGAGCCCAACCCGTCGCAGATCCTGAGTGGCTTGCTCCGCCAGCACCCGTTGGCCGGCACGATTCTCGTACAACTGCGATGAGGCCGCTACGGGGTAGCGCCCGGGAATCACGCGGCCGCCCACGAACAAGTCGAGATCTCCGTCGCCATCCCAATCGGCAAGGGCCAAAGGACCCGTGCTCGCGAGTTGAGCTGGCAGGCCGACCCAATGGGTTCCGAAACAGTGAACGCTGGCCTCCGTGTTGGATCCGGTTTCATGGCTAGCTGAGCCCACCCACAACCCGATGGAATCGGATGCCAACCCGCTCTGATCTTGCAGTGCGGGTGTACTAAACGGAGGTTCATTCCAGATGCTGAACCCGCCGTGGTGATCGTTACGCCGGATACTCAACGGTCCGCCGCGGCCGTTTCCAACAACGAGGTCCTCCCAGCCGTCACCATCCACATCCACCCAGCCCACTCCGGGACCCAACTGGCTAAAACGCCGAGGCAGCAGCGCCTGTCGTTCGAAGTCATCAAAGTATTCCTCGTGATGGTACAGAGCGGGCAGGCTTGCCGCCTCTTCGAAGAGCGACTGCGGTTCCAGGGAGGAGGGCGGGGGTGCTTTGGAGGCGTCGGACTCAATCAGAGTATAAACCCGGTTGGCGACTGCTCCACGAAGCACACTCCTTCGGCCGCTCCGCCAATTGACCTCAATCCGCAACTCATTGGTCAGAGTTCCCGCGGCAAACACTCGCATCGGGTCGTCACCGGACAGGTAGCGTCCTCCGCAAATGATTTCCTGGCTTTGAAACGGCGCTGCGCCGCCGCCGACACAAACTTTAGCCCCAATGCCCTGGGTATTGCCGCGCTCGCCTTTCAGTCGCACCGCCAAGCGCGGGGCTGCGCCTTCATTGCGGTAGAGTCCCGCCGGACCGTTCAATTCGTTCACCACTACGTCCAGATCCCCATCGCCATCCAGATCCGCAAGACAGAGACCGTGGGTCACTCCCGGTGGGCCGAACCCCCATTCGACCCCCGTCTCGCGAAAGTTCAGGCCGCCTTCGTTTCGGAATACTAATTTCCGGGTGCGGAGAGCCGGTGTTTGTTTCCGCAGAGCGAGCTCTGCCATCGGCGCAAGAGTTCCGCGCCGCCGGATAGCCTCAATCTTCAATCCGTGGTCCAGGTCCATGTCATCCCGGCCGTGTCCCGTGGTTATCAGGACGTCTTCATACCCATCCAGATCGACGTCGAGAAACGCCGCCGACCAGGACCATTCGCTTGCTTCCAGGCCCATTTGATATGCCACTTCGGCATAGGTTCCATCGCCACGGCCAAGATGGAGCGTATTCCGTGTCAATTGCGGCCGGTTGTCGAGGACTCCAATCCCGGTTGATTCCATGGTTTTGTCCATGCGTGTCATTCGCGTGATATGGCTGCGACTCAGCATATCCAGGACCAGAATGTCATCGAACCCATCGCGATTGATGTCGGCAACGTCGACGCCCATGGAGAATTTGCTCGTATTGCGAAACATCCATCGTGGAGCTGCCTGAAACCGGCCGCGCCCGGTGTTAAGCCAGATGCGATCGGGGGCCTCGAAGTCGTTGCATATATAGAGATCGGGCAACCCGTCACCGTTGAAATCCCGAAACATCACCGACAAGCCCCAGTCATATAAGTCAGTCATCAACGGCTGGCCTTCCTCGTCGAGGAACGCGCCGCCGGTGAATGGAACCGCGCCAAACCTGCCGTGGCCGTCATTGCGAAAAAAACCATCGCGTTCTCCGTGCTCCAAGATTCCCCCGGATGCGCCATAGGTGAATCGACCCTGAAGCTCGGGACTCGTGGTGGGCTGACCGTTGACGCGTGCAACGACCGGTTTTCCATCAACCAGGTTGATCCGGAAATCCGTTCGAGGTTGATCGCGCAGCGTTACGGTCCGATAGTTTGCAACGTAGAGATCCAGCGAGCCGTCCCCGTCCACATCGGCCAGGGCCAATGACATGCCACCTCGGCCTTCATTCAATACCTGCCCCCGGGTGAAGTGGCCCCGGCCGTCGTTGAGCAGGATGTGCGTGCCTTTGCCGATGGAGTTGACGATTAAATCAAGGTCGCCATCCCCATCTACGTCCACCCAGACGACCCCGGTGGCATCCAAATCTGGACAACCGGCATTGGCAGACTCGGTGACGTCCTCAAAACGCCAATTTCCGAGGTTCTTATATAGCCGACTGCCGCCATCGAGGCCCGCGAAAAAGAGGTCGCACCGCAGATCGCCGTCCATATCGCCCGCCGCAACGCCGGAGCCGTTCAGATAGATCTGATTCGTTGTGTAACGTTCCAACGGCAGCTTATTGGTGAAGGTGACGGCGGTGTTGCTGGCGTTGAGAAGAGTGAAGCCGGTGTGGCCGATGGAGGGGACGATCAGCGGGCTCCAGCGGCCGCCGGGGATTTCGTGCGAGTCGACAGCCCGAACCTCCGCGGTCAGCAGGAGGAGAGACATTGTGAGCGGGGAGAACAGGCGCATATCAACGGGATTGCAGGAGTCGGCCTTGAACATCAAGGCACACTTCGCGGACATCCGATGGTAAATCGGTGATAGTTGGGGTCTTCGACCCCGGCCATCGGACTTGGATTAGCACCGGCGCAGTAGGGGTGGCCATAACCAAAACGACCGAGTCCTGGCTCCAGTAGCCGCTGCCGGCGTGGACTTCCCGTGCAGCGCCCAAGCGGCGCGATTCGAAGCCTAACCGCACCACCGCGCCAATCCCTTCCGGGTTGCCGACCGGTCCCCGCAAACGAACCCGCAGTCCGGGTTTGCCTCCTACATTGTGGTAAAGCTTGGTCGGCGCGCCGTTCTGGCTGACCGCTAAGTCCGTCCGTCCGTCTCCGTCATAGTCGCCCACTGCGCTGCCTCGCTGCTCGCCATAAACCAGCACTCCCGATGCTTGCCCCGGCACGGCCGCAAACCTTCCTTGTCCATCTCCCTGAAGCAATAGCCCTCGCCCCGCGTCACTGCGCGACGTTGCCGGCGACACAGCAAAGAAATTCTGGCTCAGGAAAATATCGTCGTGCCCGTCTCCGTCGAAGTCGGCCACGTTGATCCCGAAGGCCGGGCTGAACTGTGCCTCCGGCGGCAACTGCCCTGGCTCAAAGTGATCGCCTCGATTCAGGAATACCCTTGTCGCAAGCCAGTTCGCCTCCAAGAGGGCTGCTGCCGTCAACCGCTCGCCGAGGATCTCTTCCACACTCGCCTGCACGTAGTTCCGGTGCAGCGGGAACTTCTCCGGCACCCACGGATCCTCTTTCGCCAGCGCGTCTCGGTCGCGTTCCGGCACCCATTTCGCAAGCTCTGGTTCGAAGTACGCCTCGATCATCCCCACTGGACCTCGCCCGGCCAGATCCCCGTGGTACAGTCGGCGCGGGAATTTGCGACTCGCCCGATACTGGCTATTGAGCCCCCAGTTAGACGCTACCAAGTCCATCCGTCCATCCCCGTCAAAATCACCCGCACTCACGCCGTTCCACCAGCCCAGATAGCCGTCCAGCCCCCAGTCTCGTGTGGACTCGCGCAGTCGCCCTTGCTGATTTTGGAAGATTTTCACCGGACCCCATTCGCAGGCCAATACCAACTCCGGCCACCCGTCCCCGTCCAAATCCGTCCATACCGCCCCGCTCACCAATCCCGTCGGCCCGAGGGTCGCCGTGTTCACCTCGTCCAGGATCCATTGTTCGGCTCGTTGCGCGAACAACCGAGAGAGAGCCGCCTCCGGATAGCGCCCGCCCACCACTCGCCCGCCGACAAACAGCGCCAGGTTCCCGTCGCCAGCCACGTCGCCCAATGCCAAGGGACCGCTGCTCGCGCTGCTGCCCGGCAGCGTGTCCTCAACTCGTCTGGATACCACCTCGTATTGCCGCACACAGCTTCCCGCCGCCACTCCATCCTCGTAGTTGGCCAACCCGGCCAATACCACCCTCGCTCCATCGGTGCGCCGCCAACCCACAATCCCCGCTAGGTCCCGCGCCGCAACTTGTGCAAAGGGCATCCCCTCCAATTGCTGGAAACCACCTCGCCCGTCGTTCTGGTAGGCCGCCAAGTTGCCCCCTCGGCCGCTGCCGATCACCAAATCTTCCCAGCCGTCCCCGTCTAAATCCAACCACCCCACTCCGGGACCCAGCTGACTCATGCGCCGGGGCAACAGCGGCTGTCGCTCGTAATCTTCAAAGGCATCCTCGTGGTGCGTGTGCGATACAAGTCCGCTCACATCGGCAAATAGCGCCAACGATGCCGAGGGGGCTGAGGGGGGTGAAGGCGCCGGCATCGCCGCTCCGCTTTCGGCAATCTCATACACACGATTGGCCTCCGCCCCCTCCACCACACTCCGTTTCCCGCTGCGCCAATCCACCTCGATTCGCAGCCGATGGGTCAAGTCCCCCGCGGCGAACACCCGCAGCGACTCGTCCCCCGATAGATAGCGTCCCCCGCACATCATCTCCTGGCTCTGCTGGGCCACTGCCCCACCCAACACTCGAATCTTCGCGCCGATCCCTCGCGTGTTCGGTGGCTCGCCCCGGAGGCGCACCGCCACTCGTGGCGCCACTCCTTCGTTCCGGTAGATCCCCGCCACTCCGTTCAGACTGTTTACCACCACGTCCAGATCTCCATCATTGTCCAAGTCCGCCAGGCACATTCCCTGCGAAATGCCTACATCGCCAAATCCCCAACTCTTCCCCACCTCCTCAAACCGTACGCCTCCGACATTCCGGAACAACGCCTTCGCAAGCGGAAGCCGTGGATACATGAGCAACTTCTGGGGGATCCTCTCCTTCCGATAGGGTCCGTTGGCCGCAATCCGCGCATTTGCATCCAAATCCTGGGTGTCAAACAGATGGCCGGCGGTCGCAAGAAGGTCTTCATAGCCGTCCAGATCAACATCCAGGAACAGAGTTCCCCAAGTCCAGCCAGACGCCTCGAGTCCGCTGTAATAGGCGACCTCGGCGTAGGTGCCGTCCCCCCGGCCCAACTGGAGCGTGTTGCGATTCAATTGGGGCCTGTTCGTGATGCTTTCAAAATCTCCAAGCGCAGACATAAATCCGGAGCTATGGGCCATCCTGGAGCGATGCCCCGGATCCAGCATATCCGCCACGAAGATATCATCATAACCATCACGGTTCACATCCGCGACATCCACGGACATTGAAAACGTTCCGGTGTTGCGCAGTGCCGTTCTTCCAATGGCTCGAAAATGTGCTTTCCCATCATTGAGCCAGATTCGGTCCGGGCTATGAAAGTCGTTGCAGACATATAAATCGGGAAAGCTATCGCCATTGAGATCGCGGAACATCGCGGACAAACCCCAATCGCGCGGTGTCTGCGTCAGCGGGACGCCAGCTTCATCTAAGAACGAACCTCCCGTCCAGGATACCGGGATGAAGTTGCCCTTGCCTTGATTCAGATAGAGAATGTCTGGCTCGCCATTCTCCAAAACCATTCCATCCTTCGTATATTCCAAGTCCTCCCGATCCTCCGGGCGGATGGAACGCCTCCCATTCAAGTTGAGAACGCTGAAACCCGTGCTACGGATTGTCGTGGTGCGATAATTTGCCACGTAAAGATCCAAGAGCCCGTCCCCATTCATGTCCGCCAATGCCATGGAGGTGCTCCCATACTTGCGAACAAGTCCAGTCCGAGTGTCCTCGGTGAAATCTCCCCTCCCGCCATTCATGAAGAGCCGGGTACCTCCCCCGATGGAATTCACCAACAAATCTAAGTCGCCATCCCCATCCACATCGGCGAACACCGCGCCCGTTGAGAACTGATTGGGACAGGCCACACCTGCGGCATCCGTGATATCGCCGAAACGCCAGCTGCCGAGGTTTCGATACAGCCTGTTGTTTCCATCCAGACCGCAGAAATACAGATCACACCAGCCGTCGCCGTCCACATCACCCGCCGTCACGCCCGAACCATTCAGCCGGATTTGGCTTTCGGCCGCATGCGCATCCGAGAGGAGGTTGGTGAAGGTGATCCCGGTAATTTCTGGAGGTAAATTCGAAAAGCCTACTGTGAAATGGGCTCCGGGGTTGACCTTCCAATCGCGAAAACCCGGCCCGGAATGCTGTGGAACGATATCGGCATGAGTCAGAATCCCCGCGAACGCCACGGAGATCATCCAGGGTCTTTGAAATTGTTTTGAGGGTGTCACAAAAAAAGAGGCCGGGCAAAATGCCCGGCCTCTTGATGTTGTTCAGAATCAGTTCCCGGCGCGGTAGTATTTTTGCACCGCGCCGGCCGGATCAATCAGGAATGGGCTCTTGGCTCCCGAGACTTCACCATAGGCACCGTTCACCGTGGCTGCTTGCAGAAGCTTGCCAGTGAAGGTGATCGTCAACCCTTGAATCGAGATGGCTGGTTTAACTGCCACGGTCTCAAACAGGCCGGAAGGTGCGACGAGCTGCACCGCGTTGATGGGCGCCCGCTGAGTGTCGCCTACGCCGAGGTCTGGGGTACCCGTGTTACCGGGTTCAACGTTTTGAGTGGTTCCCTCAACGATAATGCTCGGAGAGGAGAGACCAGTGAACACGATGTAGCTGCCGGTACCGTACGTGGAAGGATCACCCGGCTTGAAAACGGCCCCCACAGGAACTCGGGTTAATGTCGTCGGATTCTTTGCCGACAGTGTTAGAACATTTCCCTTAAGCACTACACCGTTGGCATCGGTGACGCGGTATGCGCCGCCGCGTCCGTCGGCCACGCCGCCCAAGGCGTACACAACCACGTCGTATTTGCCCGCAGTCAGTTTCGCACCCAGGCCCTTGATCTCAATCTTAGTGGTCGAGTCGGCACTGGTGTCCAAGAAACCGGTCATCAACAGATGGTCAGGGCCGGTCAACAGGTTATTCTCCTCGCCGCGTCCAGTGGATGCCCAGGTATTTCCTGAGCCGCTCCATTCGACCGTGGCCGTCGTGGTTTTGGCGACACCGCCTTCATCGCCAATGAGCACTAACGGACCCGCGTCCGGTGTTGCTTTACCATACGCGTTGTTCCAGTTGGCCTGCGCCGTGGCATCCGTACCCGCAACATCCGTCCGACTGACAGAGCCGTCCCGGGTGTCGTCTGTGAAGTTGATCCCGATGGAATAGGTCTGCTTGCCGGCCACTTCAGTGTTCTTGAAGTCACCATAGTCGCGGAAGCGAGCAATCCATGACTTGCGCAAGGCCTCGTCGGCGATGTTGCCGTTTTCAGAACCGAACACCACACCGACAAACATCTTGGCAGAGAGGGCTGACGAGCCCTCAGGATTGAAATCCGTGCGACCCATCGAGGTCCACGTGACGCCGTCATGGCTGCGATACATGAATATCACATCACCCGACCGGCGGAGACGCAGCCACGCGTTGGGGTATCGCGGATGGTTAACGCCGTTGTCCCCATTGCTGGAAGACGTCGAGCCACCCGTCTCAAGACGTCGGTTTGTTTCGAAGCCTTGATTCGAATCGGTGCCGTCGAACTTCTTCGGGTAGGGATTGGCATGCACATTCTGGTAACGGCTTGCCAATTCATCCTGAGAATCGAGCGATTCACGGGCGGTCAAGCCCGCTCGCGCCCAGTTGCTGGAAGCGTCCTGACCCTCAACGCGAGCGACCTTGTCGAAGTCGCCCGTAATCTCTTCGTAAACAAACGTCGCGTCATCATGCGCACCCCAGAAGGCTGCGCCACCATTGACGACGTTAAATCCGTTGTCAGAGGTGGCAACAACGTCTTGGACCAAGTCGCTCGCACGGGCGAGATCAACCCACGTCATCTTGGAGACGGTAAACGGAGTTGTCACCGCGCCGGAGACATTGCCGCCGACGTCGCTGATACCGGTGACCGTGAGCGTGTAGGAACTTCCAGGGGCGAGGCCGGTTGTGGTGAGCACCACACCGCGCTCACTCCCTTTATCGAGTTTGTCGAGACCGCTGCTGTTGGTCACATAACGCGCCGCAGTGACGGTGCCCGCACTCAACTTGTAGCGGGTCAATTCCAAGGCAGCCGGAACGATAATCGGCTCGTTGAAGATGACACCGACCTCAATTCCAGCGCCTTTTTTCGACACACCCCCAACAGAAACTACCACGGGCGGAATCGAGTCTTTCACAACGTTCAGTGTTACTTCTGTACTATTCACCGTGGGCGCGCCCGGTGCCTTGACCACACAACGGTACTTGGTACCGTTATCACCGGCGATGGTCGTGTCATTGACGACTAGCTTGGTTCCAGTCTCACCCGCAAGGTCCTTCTGATTGCGCTGCCATTGATAGCTGACAGCCCGAGTCCCTGTGGGTTCTTTGTTTGCCACAGCACCGACCGTGAAGGTGGCCGAGAGGCCTTCAAAGACGGTCGCGTCCTTGGGCTGCGGGTCGATCGTGATCTTCACAACAGTCAGATCTGCAGGAAAGGAAGCGCCGACGACTTGCAGTGCGGCAATACCTAGGCCGTCACCACCGCTGATGTACGTCGCCTTCAGGTTGATTTTCCCATCCACCGGACTCACACCGGCAAACTTAATGTAGTTGCAGACTTCGCGAGTGGCATCGGTGGTGCTGGTGCCTTGGATGAAACTCCCACTAAACTGATGCTCTCCGAAAACCCGGAACGTCTTTGCGCCGACGGCGTAATCCCCCGCGACGCTGTCATTGTTGGAATTGAGATAGACGTAAAGGTCGTAGCTGCCAGCGGCGAGGTTATTGACCGAAAAGGTGGCCGCAGTACCTGCGCCCTGCTGCTTGATGCAACCAAACGTGAGCCGATCATTCGATGTCGCCAGGGGAGTCAGATCACTCTCCCAACTGTCGTTGGCATTAAACGTAACGGTAACGGCCGTGAGTTTGCCTTTGTCGTCGGCGAGGGAATCCGTCGTGCCCTTTTCCGGCGTGGGGAAGGTGGAATCATTGATGTTGTTCCAGAACGCTTGTTCGACGACACCCGCAACCTCATCGGGTGCCAAACCCGTTGGAGGGTTTCTGCCCATGAAGTTTGCGCCGATCGAAGCGGCGCTCGCAGTTGTCGCGAGGGCAGCAGAGAGAGCACATACAAGCTGCGCTAAGTTGAGTAGTTTGTTCATTTTGAGGGAAGATAGTGCTTGAAGTGACGCTTTCAAGTCAAGAATAATGATGTGAATATGCGGATGGGCGGGGCGAAGTGGTAGTTTCGGTGGGGCGGTTGACCCGCAAGTTAGACCCATCGAATCGTGCAGGTCGGGAAAAATCCACCGCCGTCAAACCCTGCCTCCGGTGATACAAAATTATGATACTCGATCACCTCGACAGAGGTGTGTGCATTATCTAATACATTAACATTTCTGATCTATTATGGCTCATTAGCGTACCTCGAGTTTTCCGGAATGGTGGACGATGACTTCGCCCACCCCTCGCGGCATGGGGTGAACCGAAGACGCGCCGCCGGGCCAGCGGACTTGAATTCTGGTCGGAGCCGCCGGCATCGCCAGAATTTGGACGGAACTGTCTTGTGACCAATAGCCTGCGCCCGCATGGAACTCCCTGGCCGGGCCGAGGCGGTCGCCGAATTTGAGCTGAGCGACAGCCCCGTAGCCGCAGGGATTTCCGGGGGGTCCTGCCAAGCGGACACGGAGACCCACCGTCGCGAGATCATTGTGCCAAAGTGTGGTGGGAGCGCCGTTTTGCGCAACCACCAGGTCCGGGCGGCCATCGAGGTCGAAGTCGCCCACTGCTGCACCCCGTTGCTCTCCGTAGATGCGGACTCCGGATCCGATGCCGGCCATGGGCATGAGATCGCCCGACCGGTCGCCCCGAAGCCAGAGGCCGCGTCCTGCGTCCGTGCGCGACCATTCCGAGCGCATCGCGAAGAAGTTTTGGGCGAGAAACAAGTCTTCCTGGCCATCGCCATCGGCGTCGGCAACCACGAGGCCGAACACGGGCGCAAGCTGTGCCGCCGCCGGCAGGGGAATCGCGATGAAACTGTCGCCGCGGTTCAGGAACAGCATTGTTGCCAAGGTGCTGACTGACACGACCCCAGGCTTCACGGATAACGCGGCCAGCACGTCGGGCATGGTCGCGACACTGAACGCGGCGTGGGTGGGAAAACGCTCGGCGAGCATGGGTAGGGCCTGGCTCAGCGCATTGAGGCTGCGACGGGAAACCTCTGAGGTCAGTTCGGCGGGGTAATAGGCTTCGATGAGATCGGTCGTGCCTGCACCGCCCAAATTGCCATGGTAAAGGCGCAACGGGCGGGCGGCATCGGCCTGGTAGCCGGTGTTCAAGCCCCAATTGCCGGCGATCAAATCCAAGCGTCCGTCGCCGTCAATGTCCCCGGCGGTGACGCTGATCCACCATCCGGTGAGCATCGAAAGTTTGTCGCGTACGTCGGAGGGGCGGGCACCTGAACGCGCAGCAGCCTTGGTGATCAACGGATCCCACGCGGCAAGCTTCCCGTGGTTATTACGAAAAATTCGCAAGGGACCCCATTCGCAAGCCAGAATAAGCTCAGGAAAACCATCTCCATCGAGGTCACTCCAGACCGCTCCACTGACGAGTCCGACCTGATCGAGCAGCAAGTTGGCGGCAGTGTCCGGAACTAATCTTGAGCCGTCGCGTCGGAATAATCGCGAACTTGCAGCCTGTGGATACGCCCCGGGAAGCACCCGGCCGCCGACAAAAAGATCGAGGTCACCATCCCCGTCGTAGTCTGCCGGGGCCAAGGTTCCGTTGCTGGCGTTCGCCGGGGGGATTTCGTCAAACGGCGTGACGGTAAGATGAGTTGTGCCGGCCGAAGCTGAGATCAAGACCACCACCGGGGAGTTAGCGAGGGAGGTTTCGTAGTTCGCAACGGCGGCCAGCAACGCGGGCTTGCCATCGGCCGTGATCCAAGCGGTGAAGCCGGTGACATCATCGGGCGCCGTCCAATCTGAGCCGAGAGGCAAGATTTCTCCGCCGGGCGAAAACCGAAACCCGCCCACGTGGCCGCCCCGACCCGTGCCGATGACCAGTTCATCCCGTCCATCTGCGTCCAGGTCACACCAGGCGACACCGGGACCCAGGGAGCTGAGTTGTTTTGCCAGGAGCGGCTGCCGGGCGTAGTCGTCGAACAATGGCTCGTGGTGAGTGTGATGGAGCCGCGCGGTCTCATCGGTGAAAAGAGGGCGCGGCCGACCCACTGATTTCGGCGCCACCGGCCGGGCATCCGTCTCGGCCATTTCATAGAGATGATTCGGTTCGGCGTTGGAGATGACGGTCTGCTGTCCCGACCGCCAGGAGACTTCGACCGTCAATTGCTTTGCAGCTCCGGCGGCGAACGTGCGGAGCGTGTCGTCACCCGAGAGATAGCGTCCGCCGGCTATGATTTCCTGACTTTGGATCACCGGCCCCCCGAGCACTCGGATGCGTCCGCCAATGCCCCGTGTGTTCGGCGCACGGCCCTTCAAGCGTAGGGTGACACGCGGAGCGGCGCTCTCGTTCCGGTAAACGCTGGCACCCGAATTGAGGTTGTTGATCGCCACGTCGAGGTCTCCATCTCCGTCGAGATCGGCCAACGCGATGCCCTGCGATATGCCGACTGCCTCAAAGCCCCAAGCCTTGGACCGGTCTTCGAACGTCAGATCTCCCCGATTGCGGAAGGCGGATTTGGGGGAAGGGAAGGGTGGGTAAAGGAGCAGATGGGTGCGTGTGGCTTCGGCGGACTGCTTACCCAGCGATCGGATATAGGCCAGCGAATCGCGGTCTTGTGTGTCGAACATCATTCCGTTGACGACGAGCAGATCCTCGTAGCCGTCGAGATCTACATCCAGAAAGACGGGTTGCCACGACCAGTCCGTCGCGGCGACTCCAGCAAACTCGGCTATCTCGCTCCAGGTGCCGTCGCCGTTGCCCCGATAGAGTGTGTTGCGGTTCACTTCGGGACGGAGTCCGAAGCGCCCTGGGATATTGGGCAGGAAAGTCACGCCTGAGACTTGCCGGATCCGTCGCGCGTGGTCGCGGCCCAACATTTCGACGGCGAGAAAATCAATCTCGCCATTCCGGTCGAGGTCTGCGAAATCGACGCCCATTGAGGAGAATGGAAACTTGCGGATGGCCAGGCGAGAAGCCTCACGAAAGTTACCCGAACCGTCGTTCAACCAAAGTCGATCGGGCGTCTGCAGATCATTACAGACGTAAATATCGGGCGCGCCGTCTCCGTTGATATCGCGCATCTGGACGCTTAGACCGTAGTCGGGTGGCGGCGGTTTGGGCCGCCCCGTCTCGTCCAGGAATCGAGCTGAATTCCAAGGCGCGGCTTGGAATCGGCCGGTGCCATCGTTCAGATAGAGCACACCCACCTCACCCACCTCCTCCATATGGCCATCCACAAATCGCAACCGGTGGGCGTTCGGGCCGGTAACCACCCACTGTCCGTTAAGCTGCTTGATTTCCGTGCGGCCGCCAAAGCGGAGGACGGAGAACGCCCCGTAGTTCGCCACATAAAGATCCAGATCACCATCGCCGTCCACGTCGGCCAGAGCTAGGCTCATGCTGCCCGAGGACGAGGTTAGGCCGGCTTCTGCGGTGATCTCACTAAACTGTCCTCGCCCGTCGTTGCGGAAACAATGAACGCCGGAACCCAGCGTGGAGACGAGCAGATCGAGATCACCGTCGCCATCAATGTCTGCGAATACGGCGCCCGTCGAGACCCACTGCGGGCAGGAGACCCCGGCGTTCGCAGCGACCTCCTGGAATCGCCAGCCGCCAAGATTCCGGAACAGGGCATTCGTCCCGCTGATCGCACAAAAATATAAATCGCATAGGCCGTCGCCATCGAAGTCACCCGCCGCGACTCCAGAGCCGTTCATGAGGTTCGGATTTCGCCCGGCCGCCAAGGGAGCGAGGCTGTTGGTGAAGTTCACTCCTGAGGAAGAACCGGCGACGTTCGCGAAGCCGGGATGGCCAGTCTTCGGAACCGCCAAAGGAAAGACGCCGCCCACCGCGCCCGTATGGAAGAATGCGCCTAGGGCCAGCAGCAAACCGCGGTTCATTGCGGACACGGATTGATGAGCCACACGTTGGATGCTGTTACAATCATACACGGACAATCCAGAGCGAAAGCCCGACTAATGTGTCCGACCGACTCGTTGTGAGGGCGTGCGGGTGGGATACAAACCAGGGCAGCATCCGAACGCCTGATGAAACGCCTGACTAAAATGGCTCAAACTGCTGTATCCGACCTCGATTGCAGCTTCTGTAACGTTATAGTTTCCAGTTTTTAGCAGTTTAGACGCTTTTTCGAGGCGAAGTTGGCGCAGGTATTGAGGGATTGTTCGGCCGGTTTCCTTCGAAAACGTTCGGCTGAGGTAAAACGGGCTACAGCCCACTTCCCGGGCGATTTGCTCCAAAGGAGGTGTCTGGCTGAGGTCGCGTCGGAGGATGGCGATGACAGAATCGATGCGGTCGCGGGCGACCCGTTGCTGGCGGTGGCAAAACAACTCTTGGGCGTTTTGAGGTTGAAAGAATAATTCACCGACCAATTCGGCAGCCTTAGCCTGGAACCAAAGTGCTTGGGCGCTGGCAAGTACAGGGGGTTGTCGCAAGCTGGCGACGAGTTCCCGTTGGCGAAGATTCATGGATTCGGGATCCGAGACGCCGGAGTCCCCGCCCGAGCCCCGTACGATTGCCTGAATCAGCGGATGAAGATCGTCGACAAACGAGTTGAGCATGCCTTGAAGGAACGCCGGAGCCAGTTCAACCGTGATGAACTGATGATGCTGATTGGCATTCCGCTGGGCTGCGAGGGGTGCCCGACCTTGTCGGTAGAAACCGGCAATCCACGGGCCGTACGCTGCGCGGCGATCGCCCAGGGAAACCTCACCGCTCCCCGCCAGATTAAGGCAAATCTCGACGCTATCCGGATGAAAGCTCCGGGCCCAATCGAGTGGGGTTGCGGTCGTAAAGTCATGCCATTCGAAGCTGAATCCAAGCTGATGATAGCTTCCCGAGAGTTGCCGCCACCCGGCACCGACTCCCGCCCAGGCCGCCGCTTCCGTGGACGGAACTGCCGGAATATGGCTGCGGTGTGGTGCGAGGATGCTCATGAAGAAACGCCGCGAGGTGCGCGAGTAAACACACTTCTGGTAGCGTAAGAGTGAGAATAGCGGCTTGCTTCGCGAGAGCAATGCGCCCCGCCAAAGGAGAAAGATATTCGCGAAGGTCGGCATTTCCGGTTTCCTTTTGGGCGGGCGACGATATTTTCCCGGTGGCAATGGCTCCATTTCAGATCATTTTTAATCCGACCAGCGCAGCTGAGTTGGCAAAGATGCCTCGCGACTTGCAGCTCCATATCCTGGGTGAATTCCGCGGTCTGCCTCAGGAACTACAAAGAGAGAGCGGCCATTTCGGGCAACTTAATCGTAATAACCGCAGCTTGATCCGGTATCGCCTGGGCGAGTACCGCGTGTACTGCGAACGGCATCCACTCGGGGTGGTTGTCCACCGGATCTTGAACCGGAATACGCTGAAGGATTTCCTGTACCGATCCAGCCTGCCGACGGGTGAAGACGAACAATTGCAGGACAACCCCAAGTTCTGGGAATTGATCGAGCAATCCCGCAGCCGTTAACTCAACTCACCCGATGCGCATCGCAATTTATCCAGGAAGTTTCGACCCGCTGACCAACGGACATTTGGATGTCATCCAGCGGGCAGCCCGCCTGTTCGACCAAGTCATTGTCGCCGTGGCCGAGAACGACGGAAAGAAGCCGCTCTTTTCGATGAACGAACGGCGAAAGTTAGTGACCGTTGCGGTGACCGGAATGGCGAATGTGGAGGTCGAAACATTCGGGGGTCTGCTCGTCGAATATGTGGTGAAGCGGGGCGGGTCGGCGATTGTTCGCGGGCTGCGCGCGGTCAGTGATTTCGAATTTGAATTCCAGCTGGCCTTGATGAACCGGAAGCTCAATGACCAGGTCGAGACGATCTTCATGATGCCGAAGGACACCTATACATTCGTGAGTTCCCGCCTGGTGAAGGAGATCGCGCGTCTCGGCGGGGACATCCGCCCGTTTGTTCCACCGAACATTGAAGCCGCCCTTCGGAAACGCCTGGCACCCGTTAAATGCGCTCGAAGTAACGTTGTTTCTCCCAGTCGGTGACGGCGTTCGCAAAGGCGTCCTGTTCCAGGCGGGCATGATGCACATAAAAATCCACCACCGCATCACCGAAGGCGGAGCGTGCCATGCGTGAGCCGTGGAAAAGATCCGATGCTTCGCGAAGGCTGGAGGGAAGCCGGGTCAGTTTCGGATCGATGTAAGCGTTACCCACATAGGCGGGACCGCAGTCCAGATCTTCATCAATGCCCGCAAATCCCGCCGCTAACATCGCCGCAAACGTCAGGTATGGGTTCGCATCCGCCCCGGGCATCCGGTTTTCCGGCCGATACGAATTTCCATTCCCGACAACCCGGAAACCACAGGTCCGGTTGTCCGTGGACCATGCCATGCGAGTCGGCGCCCAACTGCCAGGCTGATACCGCTTGTAGCTGTTAATCGTCGGTCCGTAAAACAGGCAGAGCTCCGGCGAGTACTTCATCAGACCACCGAGAAACTGTCGGAACAGCTTCGAGCCACCCCCGGGTTTTCCACCGCCCGCCGCCTTGGGATCCCAAAACAAATTCTTCCCCCCTTTCCACAGGCTCATGTGGACATGACAGGAATTGCCCGCTTCACCCGGTGCGTATTTGGCCATGAAGGTCACGGACTTGCCGAATGGCTCCACAATTTCCTTCACGCCCTGCTTGAAAACCACGTGCATGTCGGCCATCGGAAGGGGTTCGGCATAGGTGAAATTCACCTCGTGCTGCCCCCGGCTCCATTCACCCTTGCTGCTCTCGACCGGCACCCGCGCCGTTGTCATCCCGTTCCGCAACGCTCGCATCAGGGGCTCATCCCGCGTGGGATGCATCAGGTGGTAGTCGATCCGGTAATCACTCGATGGCTGCAAGTCACGATACCCGCGCGTGTAGGCGTCGTGAAAGGTCTGATTAAAGAGATAAAACTCAAGTTCACTCGCACAAAAACACGTCATTCCCGCCGTGCGAAGGCGGTCGAGCTGCCGGCGCAGCACGGAACGCGGCGCCTCGTCCACGAGGGAACCGTCCGGCCGCAGGAAATCACAGAGCACGAGGACGGCACCCAGCTGCCAGGGGAGAGCTCGCAGCGTGTCCAGATCGGGCCGCATCTCAAAATCGCCGAAGCCTGCATCCCAGCTAGCCACCTGGAACCCGTCCAATGGATCCATCTCCATGTTGACCGTCAGGAGGTAATTGCAACCGTGGGTGCCGTGGGCGACGACAGATTTGAGGAAGTAGTCGGCCCGAAACCGTTTACCGACCAATCGGCCAAACGGGTCGGGGATGCCAACGATGACGGTATCGATCTCACCGGACCGAACCCGTGACTTGAGCTGGGCGAGCGTCATAGGAAATGGAAATGGTGTGCGGTTGGGCAGACGCTACCGCGTGGGTTCCTACTCTGCCACATAGACATTCTTTAATTCCGTATAACCTTCCATCGCTGCCATCCCGAGGTCGCGGCCTAGACCGCTGGTCTTGAAGCCGCCAAACGGGGCCTCCACATGGACGCTGCTATGAGAATTCACACTCAGCACCCCGGCCTGCACGGCGCGACTCACCCGGAGCGCCCGCCGAAGATCGTTCGTCCACAACGAACCGCTCAGTCCGTAAGGCGATGCATTCACATCGCGGAGTAAGGTCGCTTCGTCGTCAAACGGAGTGATCGCCACCACGGGCCCAAAAATTTCCTCCTGCCAGCAGCGGTCCCCCGAACCAACTCCGAGCAATACCGTCGGTTCCAGAAAGAATCCGCGCGATTCTGTCTTGGGCCGGCCACCCCCACAGACGAATCGGCTGCCTCGGGCCCGGGCGTCCGCAAGAAAATCTTCAACAACCGCCCGCTGCGCAGCCGAAACGAGAGGACCGAGCTGGGTTTCCTCGCGGGCCGGATCCCCGACCACGAGTTTGTGGGTGGCGGCGACAAACCGGTCCACAAACGGCTCGAACACACTGCGTTCCACGTAGACCCGGCTCCGGGCACAGCAGTCTTGCCCGGTATTCGCAAACACGCTCATCGGCGAAGTCTCTGCCGCTTTCTGCCAGTCCGCATCTGCGAAAATAATGTTCGGCGATTTGCCCCCCAACTCGAGCGAGACCCGCTTGAGATCACGAGCTGCAAGTTCCATCACGCGGCGGCCAACCGCCGTCGAGCCCGTGAAGGACACTTTCCGGATGAGCGGGTGGGTCACCAGAGCGTCGCCAACAACAGCACCCGACCCCGGCAAAACTTGCAGCACTCCGGGCGGCAATCCGGCGGCATGGGCCGTTTCACCCAGAGCCAGGGCCGTCAGCGGCGAGAGAGAGGCGGGCTTGAGAACGACGCAGTTTCCGGCCGCGAGGGCCGGCGCCGCCTTCCAACAGGCGATAGGGAACGGAAAATTCCAGGGAACCACCGCGGCCACCACGCCCATAGACTCACGCAAGGTGAAGTCGAATCCTCCGCGGGCGACGGGAATGGTCTGACCGCAAAACTGAGTGACTGCCCCAGCATAGTACTCGAAAACGCGCGCTCCGAGCCCCACTTCATCCCGAGCGTCGGTAATCGGCTTTCCGATCTGAAGCGTCTCCAATTGAGCGATGGACTCTTGCTGCTCGCGGAGTTTGCGGGCAACGTTGTATAAGATCTCCGTCCTTTTGCCGGGAGTCATGTCGCGCCAGCCGGATTCCCATGCGACATGGGCGGATTCAACAGCCCGAGCGACGTCCGCCACACCGGCTGATTCAACGTCCACAAAGCCCTCCCCAGTGGCCGGGTTGATGAGTCGGATCGGAGAACGCCCCCTGGCGCTCTGCCATCGGCCGTCCACAAAAAGTTGAGTGGGAGTTGTCATGTAAATCGGAGACTTCGAGCGGAATCGATGATAAACGGGGTGCTGGCGATGCCCTCGCTCAAGCCCCAAACTTGTCGAACATTTTCCCATGCGCCTGCATCAGACGGATCAGGTACTTGGCTTCGAAAATCCCTAGCGATCCATGGTTCGCCCCGGTCTCGGTGAACCGGCATAGTTTGTCCGACCCACTGGCTGCCGAATGCAGCAGCACCGGCTGCGGATGCCACGAGTGCCCTTTTAACGAACACGGCGTCGAATGATCCCCGGTGATCGCTAACACGTCCGGTTTGCGCGCCAGTAAAATGGGCAAGGCTGCGTCAAACTCCTCAATCGCTTTTTTCTTCGCCTCAAAATTCCCGTCCTCACCCGCTTTGTCCGTGTACTTGAAGTGGATGAAAAAGTAGTCGTAGTTGGAGTACTCCTTCGCGTACCGCTCGAACTGCTCCCGAATCGTCGACGGCCCCTCGATCTTGACCATCCCCACCAGTTGGCTCAGACCCTTGTACATCGGATAAACCGCCAGTGCCGCCGCCTTCAGCCCATAACGCTGCTCAAAGGTCGGGATCTCCGGCTGATGCGCCACTCCGCGCATTAGGAACCCGTTCGCCGTCTTCTCGGCCTTAAGCAAGGGCAACGCCACCTTGTAAAAGTCCGCGATCAACTTCGCCATCTTCTTTTGTCCCTCATTCTTCGGATCGACCGGCTTCGCCACGGCGATTGGAAAACCTTCCCGATTCGGATCCGTATCACTCAATGGCCCCTCCAATCCAGTCCCGCGAAACACCACCACGAATCGATGTTCCTTGCCCGGCACAATCTGAACTGCCGTCGTCCCAATTTTCTTGATCTTCGCCGAAAGGATCCCGCACAACCGCTCGCACACCTCGGTGGCAATGCGGCCCGCACGGCGGTCGGTCACAACCCCCTGATCATTGAGGGTGCAGAAATTCGCCCGCGCTGCGACATCGCCGCTTGTAAGTTCAATTCCCAGACCGAGGGCTTCGATCACTCCGCGGCCCACCTCAAACTCGATTGGGTCGTAGCCAAATAGCGCGAGATGACCCGGACCGCTTCCCGGCGTAATCCCCGGCACCACGGGAATCATTCGCCCCTGGGCGCAACCTTGTGACACCAGCCCATCCAAATTGGGCGTTGTGGCCGCCTCAAGGGGGGTCATCCACCCTTGCTCGCGCATCGCCACGTCGCCCAGACCGTCCAATACCACGAGAACCAGCTTTGCACCGGTCTTGATTTGCAGTTTTGCGTAGACGTCATCGATTCGGCTCATAAAAACGAGCCGATCTTGCGGTGATAGACGAGAATTCCAAGTGAAGATTTTGTGACGAACAGCGCGAGAGTGCGAGACGAGAATATTTTGGCTAGCCTCCCTGTGGATGCCGCACAGGTTGCCAACGTGCGATAGAACCCGTTCTCGCCGGAATCACTGCTTTGGTGGCGCAGTTAGCCTTGTCTGCGGACCAGCATACTCGCGCGAAGTCGTGCGTGCCGGCTTGCGCATCCTGGATGCCGAGGAAAGGTCTGTGGCGGCGAGCTCGTTTCCGCCCGGCTCGCTGCGGCATCTCTACACCAAGACTGATAATATTGATGTACGACTGACACCGACACGCCAACCGTTCGCTCTCCGGATCTGATTGCGGCTTCGTATGCACCTCCCAATAACACAAGCATGCCGACAAGCACGAATGACGGTTATTAGTACGACCAGCGATTAGAATTGACGAGCTTCACCTTGAGAACTTCAAGAGGTTTGCGGTGCGGAAAAACGTCGCATGGCTCACCAAACCCGATCGACGCCATAGGCATCAAACGCGGGATCGTGACCCAGCATCTTTCGTTTTTCGCACAGCGCCTGTGCGGCCAGCAGGCGGTCGAACGGATCTCGATGATGCCAAGGAAGTTTGGAAACCGCCGCGCAGTGAGCTGGTTGGAGGTCGAGTCGGTGGATGCCGTTACGGGTCATCTCCTCGGGGATGCTACGTTCCCAACCTGCACCCAGGCGGAAATCCGGCCGGTTAAGGCTCAACTTGATACCGATTTCCCAAAGCGATGCCGTGCTCCACGCGAGATCATCGGCCGTGAGGATCTTCTGACGGCCGTTTGCCGGCAAACGGGAGTCGTCGGCGATCATCCAGAGGATCACATGGGTATCGAGGAGCAATCTCATGTCCGGTGGCGGCGGGCGGGTTCCGGGACTTTTGCCGGCACCCCGGGAACGTAGTTCGCAAAGTCGTCGAGGGGCTCATCGAAGGAAGGCCCCATCGCTAACACGAGCGATTGGAGTCCGCCGAACCGCCGCGTCGGTCGCTTTTCCCGGACCACCTCCAGCCGCACCATGGGTTCATTCCGCTTGGCGATGATGATTTCCTCGCCGTCGAGCGCCTGCTGGATCAGCCGGGACAGGTGAGTCTTGGCTTCGTGGATGGAAATGACTTTCAAGCCAAGGAACTTAGTCATATGACTTAGTCTAGTCAAGGCTAGGTACGGAGATAGAGGGCCAACGAAGATAGAGGGCCAGGTCAATTGTGATTTATTTTGTTCCTTATCCAACAGTGAACTTTTTGTGACGGGCGGCTTGCGACTCGGCCGTAGACTTCTTAACAATCCGTAATATGCCCGCTCGTGCTGCGTTCTCTCTGCCCGCTTGGATCGAATGTCGGACCCGTGAAGTGGACCGCGCTTTGGATCATTTTCTCCCGAAGAAAACGGTGAAGCCGGCCACCATCCACAAGGCGATGCGCTATTCGCTATTCGCCAGCGGAAAACGCATGCGACCCGCCCTGGTGCTCGCAGCCGCCGAAGCCTGCGGAGGGTCGGACACCGCCGCCATGCCACTGGCCTGTGCCGTCGAATGCCTCCACACGTACTCGCTCATCCATGACGATCTGCCCGCCATGGACGATGATGATTTCCGGCGGGGCAGGTTGACCAGTCACAAGGTGTTTGGCGAAGGAATGGCGGTTCTCGCCGGGGATGCTTTGCTCACACAAGCCTTCGAAATCGCCGCTCAGGCAAAGGGGTGGCCGCGCTATTCGCACCAGGATTTGATCCTCGAAATCGCCCGGGCTGGAGGATCTCTCCAGCTCATTGCAGGCCAGGTTGCGGATCTCGAAGGCGAGGGCCACCGAGTGTCCGTCAACCAACTCCGGTATATTCACGAGCGCAAAACAAGTTCTCTCCTGTGCTGCTCCGCCCGACTCGGCGGCATGAGTGCAAACTGTTCCGCGACTCAGCTCAAAGCCCTCACCGACTTTGGGTATCACGTCGGGCTCGCATTTCAAGTGATCGACGACATCCTCGATGTCACCCAATCCTCGGAAACGCTCGGTAAGACCGCCGGCAAGGACGTTGCAGCCCAAAAGGCCACCTACCCGTCCATCGTCGGCCTGGAAAAATCCCGGCGCATCGCCGCTGTTCTCACCGCCAAGGCCTACGCTGCCCTCATACCCTTCCGTGGACGTGCCGTCGCCCTCGAAGCACTGGCCAAGTATCTCCTCGAACGGGATCGCTAGACGCACCCTCAAGCCGTGATTGACCGCCGCGGTCTCCGCTGCTTCCTTGGTAATCAGACATGACGTATCGCCCTTTTTTCGCCGGACTTCTCGCCCTCCTTCCCGGGTGGGGCACGGCGCAACAAATCCCCGTAGTCGAGAAACAGCTGCCCAATGGCTTTAAGCTCCTGATGGTGGAACGACACAACGAGCCCCGCGTCGCTGGCGGCTGGGTGGCCCACATTGGATCCTCAAACGAACGCCCCGGCATCACTGGGATCGCCCATCTCTTCGAACACATGATGTTCAAGGGAACGCCCACTCTAGGCACCAAGGACTACCCGAAAGACGTCGAGATTATCGCCGCACAGGAACGGGTCCGCGATCTCATGCGGGCCGAGGAATCCATCATGCGCGATCAATGGCGGCGTGGTGAACTGGCAGACCTCACAAAGATCGAAACCCGGACCGACCGCTGGAAGGAGCTCGAAAAGGAATTCAAGAAGCTCATCGACCAGCAGCGAGAGATCCTGGTTAAGAACGAATTCGACCGGATCTACACAACGGCGGGCGCGTCCGACATGAATGCGTTCACGACCGAGGACATGACGGGCTATTTCATCAACGTCCCCGCCAACAAGCTTGAGCTGTGGATGTGGATGGAAAGCGAGCGCCTGCTCCGGCCCGTTTTTCGTGAATTCTACGCCGAGCGCGATGTGGTGTTTGAGGAGCGGCGGATGCGGACCGAATCCACGCCGCTCGGAAAGTTTGCCGAGCAGTTCAACGCCATGTTCTGGGACGCGCACCCGTACAACTGGCCCGTGATCGGCTGGCCGAGCGACATTCCGGAGATCTCCAAGGCCCAAGCCGACGAGTTCTATTCGCTCTACTACCAACCGGCGAACATCACTCTCATTCTAGTCGGCGACTTCAAGGTGGCGGACGCCGAGCGGCAAGTGAATGAATACTTTGGGCGCATTCCTCGGGGAAACCGCCCCCCACCCGAGGTCACTACCCTCGAGGTCCCGCAGTTGGCCGAGAAACGAATGAACGCAGACGCCGAAGCCAATCCGCAGATCGACATTCTGTGGCGGACAGTCCCGTTTCGCCACAAGGACGGCTACGCCCTGAATGTCATGGAACAACTCCTACTCGGCCGGACGGGCCGGCTGTATAAGGGATTAGAACTCGGACGTCAGGTAGCGAACACGACCTGGGCTAACCAGGATTCAAAAAAATGGGCCGGAGCGTTTAATATCGGCGCCGAGGTGAAAGATGGAAAGACCCACGAGGAAGTTGAGAATGCACTCTACGAGGAGCTCGATCGACTGAAGAATGAAGCAGTGCCAGAAGAGGAATTGCAAAAGGTCAAAAATAACTTCGCCGCCGCCGCTTTCCGGAGGTTGTCCTCTGATTTCCCAATCCTCATGCAGCTCGTGGTCAACGAAGGACTTGGCGACTGGCGCGAGGTCAATGAAGCGTTTGCTAAAGTTCAACAGGTGACCGCTGCGGACGTGAAGCGAGTGGCCGCATCCTATTTCACCCGGGAAAACCGGACGGTCGCCCGGTATAGCCGCAAGGCTGGTACCGGTGCGAAAGCAGATCCAGCTCCCTAACATGAACCGTCGTGCCGTAGTCGCGGACGTCAGTCCGCGCAATCCTCTTTCCATCAACGGTGCATGGTCTTAATTCATGTCCATCCGTTGTAAAACTTCCCTAACCATGAATCTCTTTCAGCAATTCTCTTCGGTCGTTTTCCTCCTGTCTGGCCTTCTCGCCTGCCAGTCAACGCTCGCCGCACCCATTCCCGATCGGCCCGAAAAACTCAGCTACCCAGGTCTGACCTTCGAGCCACCCAACCCCGCCGACTACCGCGTCCTGCTGAAGGCGGGTCCCGTGGCCTACGTGTTGCCGGATCGCGAGCTCCCCCTCGTTAACATCTCCGTCACAGTCCGGGTGGGTAACTACGTCGACCCCGCCGGCAGAGAGGGATTAGCCGGCTTCGTCGGCCACCTTTTCGCACGAGGGGGGACGGAAGCCAAGACTGCCGAACAAATGGACGAACGGCTCGCCTTCCTCGCGGCTAATCTCAATTCCAGTATCGGGGATTCATCCGGCAACGTGACCCTGAACCTTCTGTCCAAGGATCTCTCGGAGGGCCTTGCGCTCCTTCGCGATGTGCTCACCAAACCCCGTTTTCAAGAAAACCGGCTCGCTCTCTATCGCGAACAAAGCATTGCCGGAATGAAACAGCGAAACGACGACTCCACCGCCATCGAGGGCCGGGAACGCGAATTCCTCGCATACGGTGATCAGTTCTGGGCCTGTCACTATGACACCGAAGCCAGCATTCAGTCGATCACTCGCGATGAACTAATCGCCTTCCATCGAAAATGGTTTCACCCCGCAAATTTCACCCTCGCCGTCAGTGGTGACTTTGACCGCACTGATATTATTGCCCGCCTCGAATCTCTTCTCGCCGACTGGCCGTTCACCGGGGATAAGACCCCTCCGATACCAACAAATACCCGCATCGCACCTCCCGGACTTTATATCGTAGACAAGGATGTTAATCAGGGACGTGTGTCCATCCTGCTGCCCGGCGTGAAGCGGGATGACCCGGACTACCCTGCTATTCTCATTATGAACGACATCCTCGGCGGCGGTGGATTCACCTCCCGCATCATGAACCGCGTGCGCTCCGACGAAGGTCTGGCGTACGGCGCCGGCAGTTCGTTCCGCGGCGGCATATATTATCCAGAGACCTTTATGGCTACCTTCGCTTCGAAATCCCGCACGGTAGCCTACGCAACAAGCATTGTGCTCGAGGAAATGAAAAAAATTGGCGAAAATCCTGTTTCCAACGAAGAGATGCAAACAGCCAGAAAGAGCTTCGTAGACACCTTTTCTCAGCGATTCGCCACCAAGGCGCAGGTGGCCGGCACGTTTGCCGATGATGAATTCACCGGTCGCTTTGCCAACAGTCCGAATTTCTGGAAAACTTGGCGCTCTCGTATCGAAGCCATCACCCGCGATGATGTGCAGCGAGTGGCACGGAAACATCTTCACCCCGACCAGGCACGGATCCTCGTCATTGGACAGAAAGAGGAGATTCTCCAGGGCCATCCGAATCACGCCGTGAATCTCAAGGAACTCACGGCCAACCGCCTCAACATCGTCCCGCTGCGCGACCCCCTGACAATGAAACCCAAGGACAAGCGGGATCCGGCAGTGCAGTAGGGGTTCGGTCAACGATTTGAAGTGCTGTCGGCACCCTTCTTTTGGCAGAGTTACCTCATGCCTCCCGCCGAGCCCCCGGATCCGATTCCACGCGCGTCGGACTCTCCCCCCGGTCCCGTCGTCTTTGCGACGACCCACTGGACGGTCATCCTGACCGCAAAGGACACTTCCCAGCCGGAGGCCCAGGAGGCCCTGGCCCGGTTGTGCCAGACCTATTGGGCTCCGCTGTACTCCTATCTTCGCCGTGACGGGCATTCGTCTCACGATGCCGAGGATCTGGTGCAGGCCTTCTTTGAACGGTTCCTCGAAAAGAACTTCCTCAAAGACGTCGAACGGCAGCGTGGCCGGTTCCGTTCCTTTCTCCTCGCCGCTCTTCGGCACTTCATTTTTAACGAAAACCGGGCGAACAAGCGGCTCCGGCGCGGCGGCCAACTGATTCGCATTTCTCTCGATGTCCCCGAAGAGGAGTTGCACTGCCAGACTGAACTCGCCCACGCCGGCACTCCAGAAAAGGCGTATGACCGCCGATGGGCTCAAGCCATCATGGCCAATGCCCGTCACCGATTGGAGAGTGAAATGACCACCGCTGGAAAGGGCCGGAACTACCAGATCCTCCAACAATGGCTTGCCACGGATCCCGCCCCAGGCGAGTACGAAGCGGCCGCACCCGACCTGAACTTTAGCCCTCGAACGGTTGGAGTTGCCGTATTTCGGCTCCGCCAACGATTCCGTGAATTGGTACGGAGCGAGGTTGCGGATACCGTCTCCGAGATGGACGACGTCCAGGAAGAGATGCGTTATCTGCTCGAAGTAATCACGCAGTAAGGTGTCGCTCTGCCCCCGTCATTCATTTCTCATTCACCCCGTTTTCGCGGGCCACTGAAGTTTGGCTTCTCTGATCATCGGTTCGTCGCTTCGCGGGAGATGTCCGTGTTCAGATGGGCAAGCGCTCTCGCTCGATGACTAATCCGGTTTTTTGCCTCAACTCCCAATTCCGCAAAGGAAAGATCAAATCCGTCGGGAACAAAAAGCGGATCATACCCAAATCCACTCGCCCCCGACCCCCTTTCTGCGATGCGACCCTCGCACCGGCCCTCGAAGTGGCGCGTTTGAACCTGTAGCCACCTCGCCGAATCCTCACCCGCCGGCGCCGCCATCACAGGCGTCCATGCGAGGACACAGCGGAACCGTGCCTGACGCTGCTCCGCCGGTACGGTGGCAAGCAAACGAATCAACTTCGCGTTGTTCTCCCCATCGGAGGCGTTGCCAACCCGGCCATCGTCCAAGGCAAAAAAACGCGCGGAATGAACCCCCGGCGCCCATGCCAACGTCCGAACCTCAAGCCCTGAGTCATCCGCAAGGACGTACAAAGGCCACTCACTCTCTCGACGGTTCTCGATCAACCACCGGCTAAGACTTATGGCCTTGATCGCCGCATTTCCTGCAAATGTCTCGGCATCCTCCACGGGTGCCGGTGCCGCCGGAAAATCCCGAAGACTCCGACACTCCACACGAGTACCCAGGATCGACTGAATCTCGCCGACCTTATGGAGGTTGCCTGTGGCAATGACGATGGAGATTCGAGTCGGGGTCATGTGCTGAATTGTAGTTCGTATAGGTGTCGGTAATGCCCGCCTAGCCGCAGTAGATCTGCATGGCTGCCCTGCTCCACAATCCGCCCTGAATCGAGCACCACGATCCAATCCGCCGATTGCACGGTGGAAAGTCGATGGGCTATACACAGCGTGATCCGATCCTTCCGCCCGGCATTCAGCGCCTCCTGTACGGCCCGCTCCGTCTCGGTATCCAGCGCACTCGTGGCCTCGTCCAGTATCAGAATCGCCGCCTTCCGGAGAAGTGCCCGGGCAAGAGCCAACCGTTGCCGCTGCCCTCCCGATAACCCAACCCCACGCTCCCCAATCAATGTCTCGTATCCATCCGGCCTTCCAAGGATGAATTCCTCCGCGTGCGCCAACCGGGCCGCCGCTTCAATCTCCAAATCCGTCGCTCCCTGACGCCCAACGCGCAGATTCGCCCGCAGGGTGTCGTTGAAGAGGATTGTCTCCTGCGTCACCACCGCAATTTGCTCGCGCAAATCGGATCCGCGAATTTCCCGAAGATCCACCCCACCGATCCGTACCGACCCCGCTTCCGGATCCTGAAACCGAAGCAGTAGGCTCGTCACCGTTGTCTTGCCTGAGCCCGTGGCTCCAACCAAGGCAACGAATTGACCCGATCGCAGCGTTAGATGAAAATCCTGCAATACCGGGTTATCCCCATACCGAAAAAAGACGTGGTCAAATTCGACCGTGGCGCCGGCGACGGTAACGAGACGGGGCTCGGGCGGGTCAACGACAGTCGGCCGCGCAGCAAGGACTTCATCGGATCGCTCGAGAATGGCACGCCCTTGTTCCACTTGACCATAGAGCCGGGTCAAAGTCTTGATGGGTTGATATAGCATGAAGAGCGACCCAAGGAACGAGTTGAAATCCCCGTTGCTCGGGCGTTGAGCGGGGTCCATGCTGGCAACATAAAGTAGCAATAAGGCGGCCCCAAGAGCTCCGAAGAATTCGATCAAGGGCCCAGGAATTTCCGAAGCCCGCACAAATTGCAATAATTGCCGCGCCAGCTTCCTCGATGTGTTTGAAAAGCGATCGATGACCGCCGGTTCCAAATTGTAGGCTTTTACGACGCGCGCCGCGCTGAACGACTCCTGCATGACGTCACTTAACTCCGAGGTGTGCTTCTGCGCCGTTCTCCATGTCTTCCGGACTTTGCGCCCAAAAAAGAAGATAGGCACCACCACCACCGGAAACACCACGAGGGCAATCATTGTTAGCCGTGGTTGCTTGAAGATCAGGTACCCGGCGAGGAGGAGGATGGTGACCGGATCCCGGACAAGCGTGCCCAACGCAGTCGCGATCAACCCCTGCAAAGCCTGGGTGTCGTTCACCACTCGGGACATCAGGTCTCCCGTCCGAGATACGCTGAAAAAATCGAGCGAAAGACTCTGCAAATGTGTAAATAGACGACATCGCAGGTCATGGACGGCCTTGGCTCCTACCCAGTTTGTCCAATAAGACG
This sequence comes from Pedosphaera sp., assembly GCA_009695205.1. Classification (GTDB taxonomy): domain Bacteria; phylum Verrucomicrobiota; class Verrucomicrobiia; order Limisphaerales; family UBA9464; genus SIBK01. The sequence continues at coordinate 56,325 of SIBK01000017.1, forward strand.
TCAGGTACCCTCCCAAACCCCGTAAAAACATCGCCACCGGAATCATCGCAATGATCCCAATCATCGATGGAGATCTTGGATTCAGCTGGTGGGCGGCCAACCATCGAGTCGCCGGGTCCCTAAGAAATCCAGGCAGCGTTCGCAACTTGTCAGCAAGGGATGACGCTCCCGCCGAGGGAAATATCGCGTCACAGACAATGCCCACTGCCACCGCCAGCAGGCCCGTCCCCAGCGCAAATCCAATTCCGGCCAGCACTGCCGCAAAGATTCGAGACCGATGCGGGCGGATCAGTTTCCAGATTTGATGGAGGAATGCGACCACGACGAAAGCATGTGCGGGAATATTCGGGAAGAAAACCCGAGAATCAGAAAAGACGCCGCATCGCAGTATTCCCGTGTCGGTGGCAGGTTTGGTTGTGCTGAGTATCGTGCATGCCTGGTTCTTTGCCGTTTTATCTGCATCCATTCCGGGACGCACGTGGCTACGCAAGGGTTTGTTCTGGGGAGTCGCGATTTGGGCGATGTATTGGCTATTCCAGGAGTGGTTCATTTGCCACACTCTTCTGGACGAACCGCTGCTGCTTTCTTGCTTGAGCTTTCGATATTGCTACTGGGGTCGCTGGTGGAGGGCGTATTGATTGCAGTCATTTTAAATGCACCGGAGCACAAGCATGACGTGGCCTAAACTACATTCGGGGTCCTGAAATCACGTCCCGCGCGGATTCCGCGAGCTGGTTGAGCGCCGCGAGCTCGGCAGAGACTCTTGCCATTTCTTGCAACCTTTTGTTGCATATGCAACAAAAGGTTGCCGTTGCCGTGGACCGCAACCGGAGAGGGTTCAGGCCTGCGCACCGAAGTTGTTCCAGAGTTTCCGATGCGCTTAGTGCGGTTATCTGGAGTCCTATGCAAAAGAGAGCTAACACTAGATCGCCGATCCATTCAGTCCAGCGAACGGGACCCAGCCGGTCCGCTAATTTTGGAATTCGTACTTCAGCGACAGCTGGCTCCCGTCGCTGACATTGTCGTTAGGGCGACGAACATTCCCTGCACACATCGCGATATGATCAAAACATTCTCGATCAAATTGAAGACGGGCGCACAGATTTGGTGTTCGATTACATCGCTGCGGGCCACGCGGCGACTTCAGCAGGCAATGGCGGAGTGTCTCTCATTAAATGGTGCGCTTACTACGGCGATGTCAGCGCCATCAAGTTTCTGATGGTCGACGGAGAGTCGCTCCAGTCACTGGGAGATAACTACGACCTCAACGGAGCTCTTTTTCACGGGCATCCGCATCTGTGCGAGTATCTGATCGAGCAAGGTGCGGACGTAAACAAGCCTCTGCCTGACACCGGAGAGTCACCGCTGCATTCGGCACTGTGCACAGCCGATCGAATGGCCCATGATCGTGCGCTCAAAGCGCTCCTCGCCAATGGCGGGAATCCCAATTGCGTGACCAAGCCGTCGGTGGAAACAGAAGCCTTCATGCGTGATATCAGAACCAGAGCGGAAACACCCCTGCACCGCGCGGCGGCTTTCGGCACGGAAGAAACCATTCAGATGCTTCTGGATGCCGGTGCGCGGATTGATGCCAAAGACATGAATGGAGATTCCGCACTCACCTGGGCCAGTTGGCATCTTCGTCCCAGGTCCATTCTCAGAAAGCTTTGTTATGGGAAGTTTCGAGCTTAGTCCTCTCTGTCAGACTAAACACCAAAGCAGAATAGGTCGAACGGAAGGGGGCCAGTTGAAGATGCCGTCGTGCTAGCGCGCTGTTTGTCGAACTACTCCAGCGCTGCGATGGCCTTTCGCGTTTACGAACGACTCCGCTACGCGCGCACGGCGAGAATCACGACTCTTTCGCGTTACTACGGCGTGATCGGACATTGGGAACATCCCGGAGCTGTCTGGTTTAAAAACATGCTTTTTCGCTTGGGATTTGGAAAAGCTGCGACGAAAGGCTACATCAAATCATAGGGCGTCGCGGTGACTGGCTGGCGCGGTGTCAGTACGGTGAACGCTTCAGGGGGGGTGGCAACGCCTGTCCGGTGGGTTCGGGCGTTGACCGGACGGCAAGCTCGATCCATCGGGCAGTGCCATCAAAAGCCGCGCCGAAATCGAGGTTGACGAAATAAGGGCTGCTATCGACGTTCACGTTCGTCACCGTCAGAATGCTTCCAAACTGGCTCCCGTTGACGTCCTCATTGTAAAGGACGAAACGGAAGTCGAAGCGATCCGTCGCTGGTAGATAGGCGGTAGGGTCATTTGGTTTGCGGAGGAGTCATTTCCCCTGAAAGTTGAAGGCTGTGCTGAGCGGCGCGGCATGGGTAACACGGCACAGCAGACCGAGCAGCACGAGTGAAACAATGAGTTTGGTTTTCATAGTCCGTTCACAATTCCGAGTTCACTATGAATCCGTCACCGCCGTGCCTGCACGCGCAACACATTTTAACGCGGTTTGCTCTAGGGCGACGGAGGGTGGCAAAAATGCGGAATATCTACTCTGGATGTTTTGGAAGAATTCACCATCCTCCTCGCCATGAACTCCCTCCGATCTCGTCGATCGTTCCTCGTCGCCGCAGGGGCAACTGCCGCCCTGGCGTGGGTTCCCGTTCAAGCCGTGGAGCGTCGTCGTAAACGAATCGCTCTTATTGGCACGGAGGTGCGAATCCATTCGCATGCGCAACACTTCATCGATCGCTTCCTGCTGGGCTACTCCTGGGGGGGGGGGTGGCACCGGCCCGACGTCGATCTTGTGTCCCTCTACATTGATCAGTTTCCGGAAGGGGACCTGGCTCGGACCACAGCCAAGCGTCATGGCGTGCCGATTTATCCGACGATTGCCGAGGCGCTTACGCTGGGCGCATCGAAGTTGGCGGTGGACGGCGTCGTCATCATCGGCGAGCACGGTAAATATCCGCGCACAGAAATGGGCCAGACGCGTTACCCGCGCTACAAGTTTTTCAAGGAAGTGATGAAGGTATTCGAATCGAGCGGGCGGAGTGTGCCGGTGTTCAACGACAAACATCTCTCCACAGACTGGCGCGAATGTGTCGAGATGGTTGCGGATTCCAAGCGGCTGCATTTCCCATTCCTGGCGGGCTCGTCACTGCCGGTGACACGTCGACTTCCCGCCATCGATATGCCCTATGGAACAACTCTGTCTGAAAGTGTCTGCGCGGGTTATGGGGGAATGGATAGCTACGACATTCACGGGATCGAAACCGCCCAATGTATGTCCGAGCGACGAAGAGGCGGTGAGGTGGGCATCCGTCGCGTGTTGGCGTTGCGGGGGGCAAAAATGTGGGAACACGCCGCCGAGCGCGAAGCGACCCGGCGCCTCCTCGTCGCGGCCTTGACTCGCAGCCACAATCTCCCGGTTAAGGACGGTTTTCCGACGGATGCCGTCACGTTTGACTGGGCGCGCACTGCGTTTCCAGAAGGATGGGCTTACTTCATCGACCATCGGGATGGCTTTCGCACCACGCTATTTATGCTGGGGATCCAGGATTTTAATTATGCTGGGCTGAACAACTGGACGGGTGAGATCATTTCCTGCCAGATGTATTTGCCGATGCCCACACACGGCTCGACGACAGCGGACTTCTTCAATCCACTGATCCATCATATCGAACGTATGATCGTCGAGAATCGAGCGCCGTATCCGGTGGAAAGGACGCTGCTCACGTCGGGAATGACCCTGGCGGGCGTGGAATCGTTCCATCGCGGGCAACCGGTTGAAACGCCTGAGATGGCGGTCCGTTATACAGCGCCGAGGGAATCCCTCTTCTGGCGCGAATAGTGGGGAGAAGTTCTGATGAGACCGATGTTTCACCGGTCATTTAAGTGAGTCAATCAATCCAACAGTTCTATGACAAATCCAATGCAACGATTCCGAATCACAATGGCGTTAGCCGTGATCGTTATTATTACGCCTTCTATTGAAGCCGCAGAAAAGCTGTTTGTGGCGACAGCACTGACGCAGGGTGAGTTCACCGAAGGAATCGAAGGCCCCGCGTGTGATCGGGACGGGAATATCTACTGCGTCAGTTTTCGCCATCCGCGAAACATTGCGCGAGTTACGCCCGATGGACGGGCGGAGTTGTTTGTCGAATTGCCCGAGATAAGCGCGGGCAACGGCATTCGATTCGATCACGCGGGCAGCATGTTCGTCGCCGATTATACGGGGCACAACGTGCTGCGAGTGGATATGACGACGCGGGCTGTCACCGTTCTGGCTCACAATGAAACCATGAACCAGCCGAACGATCTCGCGATTGCGTCCGATGGCACGCTCTACGCGAGTGATCCCAACTGGAAAAACGGCACCGGCCAGCTTTGGCGCATCACGCGGGACGGACAGGCGCATCGCGAGGCGTCGGACATGGGAACGTGCAATGGAGTCGAAGTCAGCCCGGACGGCCGGACGCTTTATGTGAACGAGAGTGTGCAGCGGAACGTGTGGACTTTTGAGATTTCTGCGGAGGGTTTGCTCAGGAACAAACGACTGCTGAAAAAGTTCGATGATTTTGGTTTTGACGGCATGCGCTGCGATGTGGACGGCAATCTTTACATTGCGCGGCATGGGAAGGGCACGGTGGTGAAGCTTTCGCCGAAGGCAGAGGTGCTCCAGGAAATCGATGTCCTGGGTCCGAACCCGACGAATATCTGCTTTGGTGGGAAGGATGGCCGGACGGCATACGTCACGGAGGCCAAGGAGAAGCGGCTGGTCCAATTTAGGGTGAATCGGCCTGGATTGGAGTGGACGCGCCGGAGTCGGTAGATTCCTGCTGAGAATTGTTAAACGGACTTTGCACTGGATAGTCGACTTGCCTAATCTTCATCAATCCATGAAAGACTTTCTCGCCTTTGTCATCGTCGCGTGCCTTGTGACGCCGCTGTTTGCCCAGACCCCGGAATGGATTTGGTTCCGCAAGACAGACGGCGGGGAAACGCGGCATTTCCGCAAGACATTCACGCTGGAGGAGCGTGCTACGAGCGCGGACCTGGTCGCCACAGCAGACGACGGTTTGGACGTGTTTGTGAATGGCGAACCGGTGTTGTCTGCCAACGAGTGGAGCCGGGGACATCGCGCCGATGTGAAGGCTAAGTTAAAGGTTGGCCGGAATACGCTCGCGATTCGTGCGATCAATGGGGATTCGAGCCCAGCGGGCGTTTTGGCGCGACTCAACTTGACCACGGTGGCGGGCAAACAATCGATCGTGACTGATGCAACGTGGAAGGCCGAAGACCGCACAGTGCCGGGTTGGAATCAGGTGGCGTATGACGACGCCGGATGGGCCACGGCGAAGTCGCTTGGCAAATTGGGTATCGAGCCGTGGGGGGATGTTTTGGCGACTGCCGCTGCCGCCACCGCTCCGCAACCGGCTTCCGTTCGCCGGCAAGCCACCCCGGCGGAAGCGCTTTATACGCTCAAGGATTACCACGTCGAACTGCTCCGAAGCGCCGAGATCGAGGAAGGTTCCTGGGTGAATCTGTGCAAGGACAACCGAGGTCGGCTCATCCTCAGTCCGCAGTATCCCGGCCCCAATTCCGAGGGCGGGCTGATCCGGGTAACGCTTAACGCGGATGGCAAAGTCGCCAAACATGAATTTATCGCCAGGCCGCTCTACGATGCGCAGGGCATGGTTTTCGCGAATGGCGCACTGTGGGTGATGGTGAACAAATATTCGACCAAGTTCGAGTCCGGTCTTTATCGCATCACGGACGACGGCAGCGATACATGGAGCCAGATTAGTCTCATCAAGAAATTTCCCGGCGGTGGGGAGCACGGTCCCCACGCGATTGAATTGGGACCCGATGGCAATTTGTGGGTCATGGCGGGTAATCACACCAAACTACCCGAGGGCCTCGCGCCGGATTCACCCCATAAAAATTACCGGGAAGACCATTTGCTACCGCGGCAACCCGATGGCAACGGGCACGCCACCGGCATCATGGCGCCTGGCGGCTATATTTGTCGGGTAAGTCCGGACGGGTCGAAATGGGATCTGTTTTGCGCCGGCTTTCGCAATCAGTTTGATTTCACCTTCAATGTCGATGGCGAATTGTTCGTATATGACGCGGACATGGAGTGGGATTGGGGCATGCCCTGGTATCGTCCGACGCGTGTGAACCACGCAGTGTCAGGCGCGGAGTTCGGCTGGCGTTACGGGACTGGCAAATGGCCGGACTACCAACCGGATAGCCTGGGCTCGGTGGTGGATATTGGCGTCGGCTGCCCGACGGGCGTCGGCAATGGCAGGGGCGCGAAGTACCCCGCAACGTATCAGCGAGCTATATACATCATGGATTGGACCTACGGCCGCCTTATTGCGGTGCACCTCACGCCGGACGGCGCGAGCTATACCGGCACCTGGGAAAACTTTGTCTCTCCCTCCGGCTTGATGGACAAAGCCAAAGGAAAACCGCCCCTCAATATTACGGATCTTGTCATTGGCGACGACGGCGCGATGTATTTCACGGCGGGTGGGCGAGGCACGGCGGCGGGGCTTTATCGTGTGTCCTACACCGGACCCGAATCGACTGCGAACGCGTGGAAACCGAACACTGCGGGTGCCGAAGCGCGCGCGTTGCGTCGTCAAATCGAAGCCTTCCACGGAAAACCCGACCCACGCGCTCTCGACTTTATCTGGCCGCATTTGAACAGTCCTGATCGCGCGATTCGCTATGCCGCGCGGATCGCGCTCGAAGCGCAACCGGTCGCCACCTGGGAGACACACGCGCTCAGTGAATCGTCGGTGGACGGGGGTCTGACCGCCTTGCTCGCGCTTGCGCGTGTGGGCGAAAAATCAGCTCAGGACGCAGGGTTAAAAGCGCTCGGCAAATGGCCGCTCGGCTCGCTCCCCGAGAGACAACAACTCGACAAATTGCGGGTTATCCAAATAAGCATCGCCCGTCACGGACTGCCCTCTTTGGACGTGGTGAAGGTGGCAACGGAGAGATTAGGCGCGAGTTATCCGAACGCGAGCGGGCTGGTGAACCGCGAGATTTCCCAAATCCTCATCGCACTCGGCGCGCCGGATGTCGTGGGTAAGACCCTTGCTCTCATGGCCAGCGCCAAGACACAGGAGGATATAATGCATTACCTTTTCCACCTTCGCACGGCCAAGCAGTGGACTCCCGAACAGCGCCGGGAGTACTTCGGTTACTGGACGGCGGATCGTAGTGGCTACACCCATACAGGGAACACAGTAAAGTGGTTTGAGGACGCGGGCCGCCCTTATGGGGATGGGGCCAGCTTCAACAATTTTCTAAAAAACTTCCTCAAAGAAGCTGCCGCAAATCTGACCGATGGCGAGAAGAGCGAATTCGGTCCACTCTTGGCCAGTCTCAACTCACCCCAACCCCAGCCCGCGAAGAAGTTCGTCAATGCCTTTCCAGCGCGGAAATCACGTAGTTTCGTTAAAGCCTGGACGATGGCGGACTTCGTGAGCGATCTCGACAAAGCGGGCGCAGGCCGGAGCCCCCAGCGCGGCCGCCAAGCGTTTGTGGATGCGCAATGTCTCGCTTGCCACCGTTTCGGTGCCGAAGGCGGCGGCGTGGGATCTGACCTCACTGCGGTGAGCGCCCGCTTCAAACGCGTCGACATGCTGGAAAGCATTCTCGACCCCAGCAAAGTCGTCTCGGAACAATTCCAGAACACGACCGTTTTTATGAAGAACGGCGATGACCATACTGGCCGGCTCGTTGATGAAAGCGCCGATCATCTCGTGCTGGTGCCAAATCAACTCGAGCCCGACAAACGCGTTGAGGTGAAGAAATCGGACGTGGCTCAACGCAGTTTTTCTAAAACCTCACCCATGCCGTCGGGCTTAGCCGATAACTTGAGCAGGGAAGACATTCTCGACCTGCTGGCGTTTCTGGAGTCGGGAGCGGCCCAAAGTCAGTAGTCGAACTGGGCGTCCTGGGGGAAGAATCGTTTCACTTCGGTGGCGGCTGCTTCGGCGGAATCGGATGCGTGACAGACATTAGCCATGACGTCTTTGCCCAGATCGCCGCGAATCGTACCCTTGGCAGCCTTGGTGGAATCGGTGGGGCCCAGCAGGTCGCGAACCTTTTGAACCGCATCGGGACCGGACAGAGCGAGGGCGATGATCGGGGTGCTTTGCATGAACCGGGCGACTTCTGGAAAAAAGGGCTTGGACGCAATATGGGCGTAGTGTTCCCGGAGGAGGGAGTCCTCGAACGTGAGCATCCGGATGCCCCGGATTTTGAGTGCAGCCGCTTCAAATCGAGTGAGGGCTGCCCCGCAAAGGCCTTTGGAGATGGCGTCCGGCTTAAAGAGGATCAGCGTGGTTTGCAATGACATAAAGAACTTCGGGTCTAGCTTGGCGGGCGGGCGGTGTCAATTCTGGTGACCGGGTGAGGGATGGAGTCGCGGACGGCAGTCCGCGCAAACTTTCACCACGAACTCAAGGTCCGGAAACTCCCCCGAGGACAGCCTTTGCCGGAGGGAAGAGCGCGTTCTCCCGAACGCGACTACCCGGGCGATCCAAATGAGGCCTCTAACTATGGAAAAGTCGGAATCTCAGGGGTTTTCGCACAAAATCCGACTTGTGTCTTGCACCCACGGTGCAAATCCGCCCGATTGGAATCTTGCCTCGCAGCAGGCAAGTGCAACACTAGGTGCTTTATGGCACATGTGAAATTGCACATACCCGGACCGGTGGAAGTCAGCCCGAAGACCTTTGAGGTGTTTTGCCGTCCCATGATCGGTCACCGCGGCCAAGGGTTTAAGGATTTGGTCGCAAAGATGCAGCCGCAGCTGCAGGCGCTGCTGGGAACGAAGCAGTTGGTGTACCTTTCCACATCGAGCGCCTGGGGGGTTATGGAGGGTGCTGTGCGGAATTTGGTGTCCAAGAAGGTTTTGAACTGCATGTGCGGCGCGTTTTCGGACAAGTGGTTTGATGTTTCGAAGAAGTGCGGCAAAGAGGCGGAGGCGCTCCAAGTGTCCTGGGGTTCACCGATCCGTGCGGAGGAAATCGACCGCCGTCTGGCGACGGGCCAGTTTGATGCGCTTACGTTGATCCATAACGAGACCAGTTGTGGCGTCATGAGTCCTCTTCACGAGATTGCCGCCCTGAAGCGCAACTATCCCGACGTGATGTTTATTGTGGATGCGGTGAGTTCACTGACGGCGGTGCCGATCGGATTCGATGAGCTCGCAATCGATGTCCTTCTGGCGGGAACTCAGAAGGCGTTTGCTATGCCGCCTGGTCTGTCGGTATTCACGGCGTCGGCGTCAGCCCTGGCCAAGGCAGCTCTGGCAAAGGATCGCGGTTATTACTTCGATTTCGTCGAGTTTCAAAAGAATGCCTTGGATAATATGACTCCGAGCACACCGAGCATCAGCCATTGCTATGCGTTATCGGCGAAGCTGGATGAATTTTTCGCCGAAGGCTTGGAGAATCGGTACGCGCGACATCAGCGGACGAATCAGATGACCCGTGACTGGGCTGCCAAGCACGGATTCAATCTGTTTCCCGAGCCGGGTTACGAATCCCTGACGTTGTGCTGCGTCAACAATGGGGCAAAGCCCGGAAGTCGGACAGTCGATGTCGCCCGGTTGCAGAAGTTGGTGAAGGACCAGGGATTCTTGATCGATGGCGGCTACGGCAAGATCAAGGGCACGACATTCCGAGTGTCCAACATGGGTGACGAGACTTCGGAGAGCATGAACCGCCTGTTCGCAGCAATGGACGCGGCGATGAAGCAGCTGTGAGGGGCACCTGACAGGCGGTTCCTTAGGGGGAGGAAATACCGGCGCGGCGAAACATTTCTGCGAGCGTTACGGGATCCCCATTCCGGCGCTTGCTTTCGTCGGCTGCCTCCATGAAGGCGAGAATTTCGAGGGTTTCCGCGGCCGCCACGGGGGCGGTTCGGGTTTTTAGGAACCGGACGATCTCCACTACCAGCGGCGCATAACCGTCGTACGCTCCGACGGCCATTTCGCCCTTTGTCCCTTGTGCATTTCCGGAGTAGCCATCGCTTTCGCGGAACGTTCCGATGCGCCCGTTCTGCCAGGTGCCGGTCACCTGGATTTTTCCGTCGGCGGTCAGACTTCGTTTTACCGACACACATCCCGTTCCCATCACGGTGAACAGCGATTCCACTCCATGGATTCCGTACCAAAACAGATCCGGGTGTGTTTTTTCCAAGTGAGCCGGACTCGAGGAGACGGCATTGGTCACGGTGCCGATCGCGCCGGCACGGGCGGCGAGCGTCTTGGTTGCGAACCGGAGCGAGGAGGTGCTGAAAACCGGGACACCTGCCTCGCGGGCGAGCCGGAAAATTTCGCCGGCATCCTTCAGAGAACCGGCCATCGGTTTATCGATGTACAACGGTTTGCCGGCGGCGATGACGGGGCGGGCTTGGGCCAGATGCGGGCGGCCGTCAACACTTTCCAAGAGGACCGCATCCACATTCCGGCAGAGCTCTTCGATCGTGTCGTAGAGTTTGACCCCGTGTTTCTCGACCAGCGTCTTGGCATAGCCGTTGACGCGGGACCAACTGGATTCGATTTCCGGGCTTCCGCCCCGAAAGGCTCCAACGACTTGGGCGCCGGACACGTGATCCTTCGCTGCGGGGTCGTTGAGGATCGCGGTGAAGGCGGTGACGTGCGAGGTGTCGAGGCCGATGAGGCCGAGGCGGAGATCGGCCGCGTGTGAGGTCACCAAAGCCAATGCGGTTGCCAAAAACGCGGCGCAGCGGGATTTCATACGTGACGATTTTCGCCTACGGACGCGCTTGCGGCAAGTCTGGAAAAGCAACAATGCCAGAGGAAGGGGGGGGAGTGATTCATCAAATTCCCATCGGAACTCGCCGGGTCGTCCCGCAGCCCGGCGTCGAAACGTCAGGCTGTTGCCAATGGTCCCCTCCGGGAGACACTCGCCAGAAAATGACGAAACTTCAGAGGAGGCTCTGCCGCGTGTGACGGCGCGACTCGTCGAGGGCACCTATTAGGGGGACTGCGCTCGGAAGTACTGATGGTGAACCTTGGGTGAGGGGCAGGACGCGCTTTTCAAAGCGATTAAGAGATTGAGGACGAAGGGGATGATCGATTTTGCGGAACAATCTTCCCGAAGTTTTCCATGCTCCCGGGATGGGTAAACCAAAACGAATTCCCCTCCAACCCGCCGAGCAGGAGATCCTGGATC
>SIBK01000099.1 GCA_009695205.1 Pedosphaera sp.
ACGAGGTGATGAAAGGGAACACCTCAGACAAAACGACGTTGCGGGCGTTCCTGGATCAGGTGGAGAGGTTGCACGGCAAAGCCAAACGGATCTTGTCCGCGTTGCGATTAAGCCTACCCAAACAGCCGCCACCGCACATCACTTCAAGTCAGGCGACAGGCCCGGTGCAGTGCAGATCTTTTGAATCCTTCCATTGCAAATCAATGAATTCCGAATTCCATGGCCGCGAATCCGCTAAGTCGGGCTAGCGAAAATTCAAGCCCCAGCCGACCCAGCGCGTACATTTTTCCGCCCAGGAATGGCCAATCTCCTGGCGTTGCTCCGCCGCGTTGCTTCGAGGGTCTCTCACACTTTTTAAGTATGAGGCCTATCAAAGTGAGTAGAAATTCACTGAATGAGAGCACTTTAGGTTCAAATCCGTGCGAAATTTTGAGTTACCGGCAATCAAAAATAGGACGAGGAAATTTATTTAATAACCTAACTATCTAATAATAAACATGTTGTAAAATGACTCACTCGTGGAAGAGCCGTTGACTTTCTTGGGGTACAGGATTAGGGTTTCATTATGCAAATTGAGAGCTTCAAGATCTTTTGTGATCTTGCTGAAACGGAGAGTTTTACCAAGGCAGCACAAATTAGTGGAGTTACTCAGTCGGCGGTGAGTCAACAGATTTCTTCATTGGAGCGGCACCTCAAATCCCTCCTTATTGAGCGGAGCAAGAAAAAGTTTAGACTAACTCGGGAAGGTCAGATGCTCTATGAACACGGAAAGCAGATCATCCATACTTACGAGTCGCTGCTCTCGAAATTGCAGGAGGTCAAGGGAATCGTTTCCGGGATCATCCGGGTAGCAACGATCTACAGCATCGGCCTGCATGATCTGCCACCCTACATGAAAAAATTCCTAAAGGAGCATCAGACGGTCAACGTGCATGTCGAGTACCAGCGGGCAAACCAAGTGTACGAAGACGTACTCACGAATGTAGTCGATCTTGGATTGGTGGCCTATCCGTCGAAGGACAGCCGCCTGGAAGTGGTGCCCTTGAGACAAGAACGGTGTGTTCTGATTGTCCATCCTGGGCATCCACTGGGCCGAGCGAAATCGGTGAAGTTGGAGGCGCTTCAAGGCCAGAAATTTATCGGGTTCGAACCCGATATTCCCACCCGCAAGGCAATCGACAAGGTTTTTCGAGAGCATGATGTCACAGTGAACCACGTGATGGAGTTCGATAACATCGAAACGGTGAAGCGGGCGGTGGAGATTGAAGCCGGGATTTCGGTGGTGCCCGAGGGAACTGTTGCGCAGGAGGTGGCCAAACAAACTCTCGCAGCGATTCCGTTTTCCGATGTTGAGATATGCCGGCCGTTGGCGGTGATTTACAAGAAGAACAAGGTGCTTTCTCCGGCCATGAAACAGTTCATCGAGACGTTACGAAATTCCAGCTGACTGGGTCCGCTTTGTTCGCAAGGAGAGCCCATCAATAATCCCGGAGGGAACGTAACATGGTGGGCGAACTCCATGGGCCCTTTTGGCCCGGAGCATTCAGCTTGGGCGGCGCGTCGGTTGGCAGGCCTTGGACCATCATCTGCTGGCCCGGTCCTGGCATTTGGGGCTCACCCATTTGTCCGGGCAATTGTTTACCCGCTTGTGCCAGCTGCTGACGGACTTGATCCAACTGCTCTCCCACCTGCCGCGCCTTTTGCCCCGTTTTATCGCTCGGGTTAAGTCCCATTAATTCATTGAGGGCCTGCTGAGCGCCTTCGAGGCGGGCGGCCTGCTGTTCGCCACTTTCGTCCTGGCCGGGTTTCATCAGCTTATCGCCGAGTTTTTCGAGTGCCGCTTCCAGTTTATGCTGTGTTTCGTCGGCTTTTTTCTGAAGCCGCTGTTCCTTGGGTTTGAGCTCTCCCGCCTGCTGGAAATTGTCGAGAGACTGACTGAGCAGCATGGTCTGGTTCTCCAGATTTTGTTGATTGCTCAATTCCGACAGCATGTCGCCCTGTTCTTCATGAATATCAGCCAGGCGACGGTTTATTTCCTCGAGAGTCTCCTGGGCGGGCTTGTGTTCGGGAACCTGATCCAGCGCCTTTTGGACGGATTCCTTCGCCATGCGCAGGACCGCCAGCTTTTCCTTCGCGATGGGGATTCGTTCTTCGAGTGCCATGAGAGTGCGGGCCTGGGCGGTGTGGGCATCGGCCAACTTGGACTTGCCCTGTTCAAGACCCTTCTGGATTTCAGGGTCATTGGGTTTAAGTTGATTGGCGTCCTCCAGCATTCCCACGCCTTCCTGAACCGCATCCGTATTGATGGTGGGGAGTGACGGTTCGCGCGGATTCGATTTGATCGAGAGGGGGGCATTCACCCGCTTGATTCCCGCCCGAGCCAGTGCGCGAGCCAGCGCCTCGCGGGTCCTGGCTTCGCCTTCCTTCGCCTCCGAACTCTGTGAATCGGTCTGCCGCGCATCGTCAAATTTCTCGTGGGCATTCCGCAGATTTTGGATCTGTTGTCCGGCTACGAGGTCGGAACGGCGGGCGGCCTCCTGCTGCTGGATTGCGGCCTGTTCGCTTTTTTTGGCTGCATCGACTAGCAGGTCCACCAATAACTTTTGGACAATGACAAAATTGGTTCGCGAGCGGGTATCGCGTGGCACTTCCTTGAAGACGGATCGGTAGTGTTCAAGGCTTTGCTTCCAGTGGGAAATTGTTTCATCGAGGTTGCTTTTTCGAGCGGCGAGGCCGAGCTGAAATTCAGTGTTTCCCTCTTGGAATCGGGCTTTGAGGATCTGTTTCCGAGAACCGCGGGATTCGACACGGTCGAGCGAAATAAGGGCCTCATCCCACTGTCCGGCGGCATAGGCAGCCACGGCGTGGTTGTAGAGTAACCGGGGGTCGTTTGGAGATTTTTCCAATTCATGGGCAAACTGTGCCATGGCGGAACCTGCGGTGATCTCCCCGTCATTCACAAGTTGTTGCAGCGGATCCAGCGGGATCGGTGCGCTTAACGTGTGCAAACTGGCACTCGCTGAGAAAGCAAGAAGCCACAGCGCGACAGGGAACATCAGGCCTTGCCCGAGCCAGCCTCGCCGGGGAGGCTGGCCAGTTTGCCATCGGGTTGATGGGTGGGGGAGGGGAGTCATGCGTGGAATGGAGTCGCAGGTTAGCGGGGGGTGGTTCCGGTTCCTTGGGAATCTGGCTTGGGCCAGACGCTTGGCAAGGGGAGGCGGATTTGGAAGCGATCCGCTCCGAGCAGCATCCGCGCGATGAGGATGAATGTGGCAAGGGCCAGCGGAATCTGGAAGAATTCGCGGTAGTTTTGAAGGTCCTCTCTCGCGGCCGTTTCCGCAAGCGGCGCGAGGAATTCAGATCGAAGTTGTCGCAACCCCTCTCCCCGGTCGCCGAGCCGATAGTACCGGCCTCCTCCCGCGTTTGCAATTCTCTGCAGATTGGATTCATTCAGGCGGGTTGTCACCTGTTGGCCGAAGGTGTTCGTCACCGCCCCCTGGCCACTGCGTCCGATCGGGACCTTGGCTCCGGCGGCCGTCCCGACTCCGACGGTGCATATCTTCAGATTGTGCTCGCGGAACCAACGGCGGGCGGATTCGACCGGACGCCCCTCCAGATCTTCGCCGTCGCTGAGGAGGACCAGGACCCGTTGCTGAATATTGTTGCTGGTGAAATAGATCCCCGCCCGCTCAATGGCCGCGCTGATGGCACTGCCGGGATCAATCAAATCCTCCGGCTGGATATATCGAAGGATGGTACGCAGGGCTGACATGTCAAAGGTCAACGGAGCATTCAGGTACGCCACCCCTGCGAAGGTGATGATTCCCACTCGATCGGCCCGCGTTTCCTGGAAAAATCGGTCGAGAGCGTTGGTTGTGGCCCCGTAGCGGGAGGGATGGAGGTCGGTTGCCAGCATGGAACGAGAGACATCAAGGCCGATGAGGTAAGGAACACCCTGGAGTTCGCCTTGTTCTTCCTGGAGAAAGATCAACGGTCGCGCCAATGCCAGTAGCAAGCAACCGAGGGCAACGACGCTCATCAATCGATCGATCCATTGCCGGCTTGCAGAAAATCCGGGATTGCTCCACGGCTGCCCTGTTCCCCCGGCAAATGCGTCCCGCAAGGCGAGGCGGCGGCGGCGGGCAAACCCTTGCAGCCACCAGAACACCGCCAGGATCACCGGGATTGCTGCGGCCAGATAAGGATGCGAAAAACGCATGGTTGAATCGATCGAAGCTACGGAATCCGCCGTCGTAACACTTCCGTCCACAGGAAATGCCCTAGCCAGAAGCAAAGCGCCGTCGTTATCAGCCACGGGTGGAGCTCGCGCCATGTCACATACCGTTTTTGAATCAGTTCCTTCCGCTCCAATTGATCGATCAGATTGTAAATGCTCTCCAAACCTCGAGTATCCACCGCCTGGAAGAATTGCCCGCCGGTCAGTCGTGATACCCGGTTCAATTCGTGGTTTGCCGCTGCGCTCGGCGTCACGATCTCCGGTCCGATCAGCACGGAGTAAATCTTCACCTTTTCGCGGGCCGCAAAAGGGGCGACTTCGAACGGCCGACGTCCGGAGGAGTTATCCCCGTCTGTCACAAGAATAATCACACGACTGCGGTCGCTATCCTTCTTGAGGTATCGAAGACTCGCAACAATGGCTTCTCCGATGCCGGTGCCAGTCATCAGATCCGTTTGCCGCAGCGACTCCAGCGCCCATTCGTGATCGAGTGTTAGAGGGCTGATCAAATACGGATTCCGGGCGAAACAGACAATTCCGATGCGGTCGTTGATTCGCTTCTTCACGAATCCGCTGACGACTTCGACCAGCGCTTGGCGCCGAGTGATTCGAGCCCGTTCCTTATGAAAATCGGGCTCGGCCATCGAGCGGCTGAAGTCGAGGGTGAGCATGATGTCGATGCCCTTATTGGGATCCGGGAGGCTTCCCCGGGGAACTCGAGGGCGGGCGAGAGCCACAATCGCGAGGGTAAGTGGGAGCAGGAGAAACAGGCGAGCCCAGCGGCCTCGAGCGCGGCGGGGAATTCGTCCGAGTTCCTCCAGGCCGCGAAGCGACGGGACGGAGATGGAAGGGACGGGACCGCGGCGTCCGAGGAACCATAAAAGGAATGGCAGCAGGAGTAGCCCGATGAGAACCCACGGGTGAAAAAATGTGAGGTCCTTCAGCATCCGCGTATGAATTGTTCCGCGGTGTCAAGCAGCGCTGTTTGCTCTGATTCCGTGGCGGGTTGACGGGCGAATTTCACCAGGTCGCACGCGCCGAGGAATCGGGCCAGGCCCTCCCGCTTCTCACGGGAGAGTTCCGGGCGCTGGGCGGCAAGATCGAGAAACTCCCGCGTTGTCTGGAAGCGGATGGGGAGAGCGAACCGGGCTTCGATGAATTCCCGGAGAATGTCGCTCCCAAGAATTGCAAGTTCGTATGCCGAAGGGCGGGGTTGTCGCTGGCGCAATTCAGCGAGCCGGCGAAGGGCGGCGTCCTGGGGGGGCGGTCCCGGAGGGGGAGGGGGTGTTCGTGAGGGTGAGGCGGGCCGGGTCAGAAGACGGTAAAGAGCCCAAGCGCAAACAGCCACCCCGGCCAGGAGTGCGGCCACAAGCCACGGGTTCGTCCACCAGGGCGGGACGGGAAGCAACGTCAGGTCATCGATGATATTGGTGCGGTTCAATCGGGTAACGATTCCTCAGGCAACTCGCCTCTTGGAGTGGTGCTCAAAAAAAGTTCGCAACTTATGGGCGTACGGGGTGCCTGTATGGAGGTCAAAGGCGCCGATGCCGCTGCGTCGAAACGTTTCCCGCAATGCGTCCTGCCGGCTCCGTTGGAGCCGTTCCCACCCGGATCGGACCTCGGGATCGCTGGTGTCGATTTCCAGGATCTCGCGGGATTCCGGATCCTGAAGAACGGCGACTCCGACATCCGGCAGCTCGTGTTCCCGCCGATCGATGATCGGAAAGGCAATCACTTCATGCCGCTGATTCGAAGCCTTGAGCACTCGCTCAAATCCGGAGTCATGGAAATCACTCAGCACGAACAAGACCGCAGGCCGGTGGATGATGTTGTTGAAAAATTTCAAGGCGGTGCTGAGGGAGGTTCCGCGCCCTTGGGGTTCGTGAAACAAGAGCGTGTGAATCAGGCGCGTCACGTGAATTCGACTTTTGCGAGGCGGGATATACCGTTCGACGCGGTCCGTATAGAGCAACAAGCCAACGCGGTCATTGTCTCGAATGGCGCCTAACGCAAGCGCTCCGGCCAGTTCAGCGGCAAGCTCCCGTTTGGTCTGGCCTCGCGTCCCAAAATAGCCGCTCGCACTCACATCCACGAGCAACATCATGACGAGCTCGCGTTCCTCGACGTGGCGTTTCACGAAGGGCCGGCGAAGACGAGCCGTGACATTCCAATCGATCCGGCGGACATCATCGCCTGGGACATATTCCCGGACCTCGGCGAAATCGAGTCCGCGTCCCTTGAACACGCTGAGACTCTGGCCTGACATCAGCTGCTCGCTCACCAGGCGGGCGCGGACCTCCAAACTGCGAAGTCGCTTCAGGTAGTCAGCAGGAAGCATCTCGACGCGGAAAGGGATTTGAGTACCGGGGTTGGTGCACGGGATCAGGGAACAGACACCTTGCCGAGCAGGGTGGTGAGGATGTTGTCCGTGGTGATCTGGTCGGCTTCGGCTTCGTACGTTAAAAGAATTCGATGCCGCATGACGTCTGGGGCGATTGCTTTGATGTCGTCGGGCGTGACATAGGCCCGGCCCTCCAGTAGCGCCCATGCGCGGGCGGCCAGCGTTAGGTTGATCGTAGCGCGAGGGCTTGCGCCGATTCGGATGAGCGGTTTGAGCGAGGCGTCGATTTTTTCCACGTCCCGGGTCGCAAACACCAATTTGATGACGTATTTTTTGATGGTGTCATCCACGTATATCTGGTTGACGAGCTCCTGCATGGCGAGAATTTCCTCGGGAGTGACCTTGGATTCGAGGCGGAAATCGGGCCGAGTGGTTGCCATCCGATCCAGAATGGTCCTTTCCTCGGCCTCCGAAGGATACCCCACCACCACCTTAAGCATGAAGCGGTCCATCTGAGCCTCTGGGAGCGGATAAGTGCCCTCTTGCTCAATGGGATTCTGGGTTGCCATCACCAGGAATGGCTGGGGCAGGGGAAAAGTCTTGTCACCGATCGTGACCTGATGTTCCTGCATCGCTTCGAGCAGGGCGGATTGGACTTTGCTTGGCGCGCGGTTGATTTCGTCGGCCAGCACCAGATTGGCAAATATCGGGCCCTGCCGAGTGGTGTAGGTGCCCTTGACGGGGTCGTAGATGAGTGTGCCTGTGATGTCGCCGGGCAGCAGGTCTGGAGTGAACTGAATTCTGGAAAACGAGCAGTGCGAAGCCCGGCCGAGGCAATTGATTGTGGCGGTTTTGGCGAGGCCGGGGAGCCCTTCAAGAAGGACATGGCCTCGGGCGATCAGGCTGACCAGCAGCCGGTCGATGAGTTGCTTTTGGCCCACGATGACGCGGCCGATTTCGGTGCGGACGTCATGGAGGTGGGCTGCAGCAGCTTGTGCTTTTTCCTGTAGAACGGGGGAGACGTTGGACATGGTCAATGTGGACCGCAAAGCGGAACCGTTAGTTCAACACGGGGTTGGAGTACCTTCCAGCGGAAGTTTCAGTTTTCGCAACCGATCGACCAGCGATGCCATTTCGAGCGCTGTCCGGGCTGCTTCAGTGCCGCGGTTCGTTTTAGAATCGAGACATCGCGCCTTGGCCTGGGCCGCAGTCTGAACGATCAACACTTCGTGAATGACGGGCACTCCGGTCTCAATCGCGATTCGCATCAAAGCCTCGGTGACGGCTCCACCGATGTGTTCCGCGTGGGGCGTTTCCCCCTGCCAGATCACACCCAAGCAGATAATTGCGGCGGGTCGGTTCTGTGAATTCCGCGCGAGCGCGGCCGCCGCCAGCGGGATCTCGAAGGCGCCCGGGACACGGACGACTTCGGTGTCCGTGACTCCCGCCGTTCGCAACAGAGCGCGGGTGGCCCTTAACATTCCGTTCACATAACGCTCATTGTAGCGAGAGGCGACAATCCCGAAGCGTCCCGTGGCGCGGGAGGTTCGGCGGCGAGGATTAACCTTAAGCATGGGGCAGGATCAGTAGCCTGGAATTCCACGGAAACCAACTGATTCAGTGCGCTCTCCCGCAACGGGGTGTAAGGAAAAAATCTTCTGTCCGCGCCCACACCCGACACCTCGCAGGTTGGCAACTTGCGATACAACCCGCTCGCTCCGATCGTTACCTTCGTGGCGCAGACTGCCTCGTCTGCGATCTCATCGCATTCAAAAGCGAAGTCCGAGCCGGAGAGCAACGGTGCGCTCTCGGGGTGGTTTGGCGAAGGAATTGAGCGGGTTCAATCGGTGGTCGTCGTCCAGCAAATTGAGGATGCCAACTGCCGCCTCGGCTCGGCGATGCCGCCAGCGATAGCCCAGCCAGAGATCAAGCTGCCACGTCGAGTCCCCAGCCAACATGGCGTCGTCTTTCTTGTTCGTTTGATCCATCCAACGGGCCAGGAATGTTGAAAACCATCCGGCAGGATGGTTGAAATTCAAATGCCCAACGACCTGATGCAAAACCGCCTCCTGTTGAGTGGAAGTAGCAAACGGAGGTTCTGCGGCGCTCAGATCGGGAAGGGTCCCAAACACGGTGCCAAGTCTGGCCTCCTGGAGACGGTAGCTGGCACCCACGGTGAACAAGTCACCCAACGGTTGGTCGGGGGTCAGCGTCAGCGCCCGTTCCCGATATTGCAAATCTTGCGGCACGACTTCCGGATGTGCCACGTCCGCCAGGTCACCCGCCTCGTCGAAATACAGAAAGAAGCCGCCAATCGCTCGCGGAGCATGGGAGCGCAGCAGTTCGCCTGAGACGCCTAGATAGATCCCAGTACTCAACCGCTGTTCGAGCGAAACTCCGGTGATTTCCATTCGGCTTCCTGCCTGGGTATCCGCGAACGTTTCCGGGATGAGATTGCGATAGGATTGGATGAAGCCGGAGACATGGGTAGGTTCCAACTGCGGCGTCGGATTAAAGCCACCGCTGCTCGCCGATTGGGCGTAGGCGGCTCGGACGACGCCTCTCTGCCAGGGCGTCCAGATGGCTCCGACTTTCGGCAGGACATGGTCCGCGGAAGCGGTGGCTTGATGGAGCGGCGCCACGCGGTGGTTAACGGGAAATCGCTGCCAGTCATAGGCTACGTCGGCCTGCACGCTCAGTCCGTGCACGGGCGTCCAGGTTTCGTAAATGTATCCGTTGATCCGGGAGACGTCATCCGACACGAGCACGTCGCTCGGAGGATCCGGTAGCCACCCCGCAAGATCCTCCGGAAAGGTTAACCGACTGCGCGACCGGAGGCTGCCCCAGCGTTTACCCACTCCGGCCACGGTCCGGAAGGGTCCTTGTGTCCAAATTTGCTGGAGCTCGACCGAGTATTGTTCGAGCCGGTTGGCAAAGTCCTCGCGCATTCCCAAGGGCCGGGCGCTAAACACCCCGCCTGGCTGCCGGGCAACTATCAGCGCTTGGTGCAAAGAATCGGCATATTCAATCTCTTCCTGGAGTGCGCTGGCCAATAACAGGGTCTGGACGCTGGGGCGCCAGATATGATTGAAGCCTATCGTTACGAGAGGCTGCTGAGTATGTTCAAAACGGACGAGCGGATTGGCGGTCGTAGGATCGTACGTTGGAAAAAGATCGCCGCCATGGGACTCGAAATCGGAAACCCGCAGCAACAGGCTGTTGGCGGGGGTGAGCTGCTGCTTCCACTGTAATGAGATTTCACGTTGTTCGACGTCGCTGTTGATCCGCTCACCCGGATCGTTGCGGTAAAATCCTTCGAGGGCATAGGAGGAGTTGCCGAAAGTGCCAAATTGGGAACCGGCGATCGTCCACGCCCCCCGGCTTAAATATTCGGATTCCGTGATCGCCCCCAGGCCGTCCTGCGCAAAGAGCTTGCCGTACTCCTGTTGCGAAATCGTGGGGGAAAGCGTTCCCGCACCGACCGGTGCCAGAAGATTGGCGAGCAGATATTCGCTGAACGCTGGAGTGTCGTAGCGCAACGAGAACAGGTTCGGATCGCGAAGGGCGAAATAGCTGTTCGCCAGGAACAGGTGGGCGGAGTAATTCGCGTAGTCCGCGTCGACAGCACGAATCGCTTCGCGCAATCTTACCTCGGGCATGCCGGCATCGCGATACAGGCGTGCCAGGTTCGCGCTGAGCACCGCCCCGTCCTGGTCTAGCAGCAGTCCGGAGCGGAACACGGCCCGGTTGTCGCTCAACGTTTGCGCTATCTCGAGATCGGCGATTCCCCGATTCAACTGGTTCAATCCGTCCTTGTGCAGCGCACCGTAAAGCCAGCTCGTCGGGTCGTTCGGATCCAATTCTCGTGCCCGCGCAAGTTCCACCGCTGCGCGTCGGTCCTCCCCGAGGTCACTCAGTATCTTGAACAGGTAACTGCGAAAGAGCGACCGCTGCGGCTCCAGCGCTGCGGCTGTCAGGAGGTCGGCACGGCCCGCTTTTGTATTCCCTTGACGGATCGAACACAACCCGCGACCCAACCAGGCATTGCCCAGCGCGCCATCCGTGGCAATCGCCCGCTCAAAGTGTTCCTTCGCCTGTGGAATGCGGTTCTGCGCCGCAAGAACAAATCCCTTCAACGACAGCGCCTCTGCATTCCGCGGCGAAAGACGCCTTGCCGCCTCCACTGCGTTCCGGGCGGCGCTTGTTTCGCTGAAGCTGAATTCCATCTCCGCCACCCGCGCCCGCGCGAACCCCGATTCCGGCGCGAGCGCAGCCGCCATCCGCGCTGCGCTCCGGGCAGCTTCGAGCGCCTTTGGATTCACCGAGGCACGCGATTGTTGGTAGTAGGAGTCCGCCAGCCACTCCGTCGCGGTTGCGGGTGAGGTCTGACGTCTAAATTCTTGGAAGTTCACGGCTGCGATGACTTGCCGCAGCGCTTCGGCAATCGGCGAAACCGTTGCGAGCGTCTTCAATTCTGCCTCCGCATCTCCGACCGCACCCACGGCCAGGAGCACCGCCGCTAGATAGATCCGGCTGTTCGGGTCCGCCACGATTCCTGTTGATGGCAACTCGGCCAACGCTCCCACCAGATCACCGCTGTCATAGGCCGCAAGCGATTCACGCAGCGGCGTGGCGTCCCGGGCGCTCAGGCCGAGGTCCGCCGGGTGCAGGATGCCGGGATAGTAAAGCCGCCATTGGATGGAATTCACCGCGTCGATGCCCGGGGTGATGACGGAGATACGCCCACTCCCAGCAGAAAGCTGCTGTCCGGCGTTGGCTGATTCGCGGCCATCCGGTGTCGTCAATTCCACCGTCCCCTCGAAGACCCGAAGGTCGACGCGCCCGTCTTCTGTGGCAGCGATCTGATACTCCGTATCCAACGCTGCCGCCGACGAACTTCGCCCAACCCCCATCCGGCGAGAGCGATCCCGGTTGAGCACACCGATCAAGCCACTCCACACACGCGCAAGCACCCCGCCGTCTTCGGCCTTTTCGAACGACATCCGGCTATTCGGCCCGATCACGATTATTCCATTTTCGGCTGTGCGGAGCACCTCACGGCTACGGGCGCCTGTGCGGATCGTGTCACCGGGCGAAAGCGCCCCGACGACTGCGGCTTGCGTGCCCCCTCCTTCCGCCGAACGCGAGACGGAACCTTGCTGAACGACCAGTGCGATCGCGTCAGCGCCCGTCGGTACGCGTTGAGCTCAGGCGTCGACTTGGATGAAGCTGGTGGCCAGCAACACGACCAGCAAAAGTGAGCACCTTGAATTGAGCCTGCTGCTTGTCCCTCTCATGGAGTCCTTCCTTTAACCCGGAGCGCGCCACTTCGTCGAGCGGATTGCGAATCACCGCGCTCCTCTCACATCGTGGTATCGCAGCGAGTTCTTCAAGCGGGTGCGTCCGGATCGCCAGGGCGCCTGGAATTGCGTTGGGCACTGTCTTGACCGGAATCGCAATTACCGCTTTACTTCGCTCTGTTCGGGGACGGCTGAGAGTCCGGCCGTAAGCCGGTGACCCGTGGAACCTGCCCCGGGTCATGCCGGCGAAGGGAGACACTTCCTCCCTCCTCCCAATTTTCCCGACGGACCGTTCTGGTGTGGACATCCCGCTGCCAGGCCAGCGGATGCGGGATACTCATTTGACCCAGTGCGGGTGATGGCCTGAGAGTCGCCGAGCCGCAGAATACGCGTGATACTATGATAGCTTCCGAAAAATCGTTCGAACCGCACAGCAGCAGTCCACTGCCAAATTCAAAACGCGTGTACGTTGGGGGAAAGATCCATCGCGATCTGCGTGTTCCCATGCGGGAAATCGAGTTGTCTTCGACGAAAAGCTTTGACGGCACCCTGGAGCCAAACGAGCCGGTGCGCGTGTACGATTGCTCCGGGCCTTGGGGCGACCCCGAGCATACAGGACAGGTGACGGATGGCCTGCCGGCGTTGCGAGCGCCATGGATTCGTTCGAGAGCGGATGTCATCGAGTACGAGGGGCGTGAGGTCAAGCCGCAGGACAATGGTTATCTGTCGGGCTTGCACGCCGAGTATGCCAGCAAGGCGGAAAAGAATCGTCTCGTCGAGTTTCCTGGACTCCACGCCCACCGCCGCAGCCCTTTGCGGGCGTCGAAAGGGCATCCTGTCACGCAGCTCTGGTATGCAACGCAGGGGATCCTCACCCCCGAGATGGAATTCATCGCTCTTCGCGAAAATCTAGGGCGCGCACGGCTTGCCGATCTCTCCAGGGACAACGTCCGCAATGATCTGGAGAAGCAGCACGCCGGTTCGTCGCAAGCCATGGGTCCAAAATCCATGGCGGCAGCGTTTTCGCCCTCCGTTTTCTCCCGGTTCCCCCAACGAATCCCCGCCGAGATTACTCCCGAGTTCGTTCGGTCCGAGGTGGCCGCCGGACGCGCCATCATCCCCGCAAATATTAATCATCCGGAATTGGAGCCGATGATCATTGGTCGCAACTTTCTGGTGAAGATCAATGCCAACATCGGCAACAGCGCGGTGGCTTCGAGCATCGAGGAAGAGGTTGAGAAAATGCGCTGGGCCACCAAGTGGGGCGCGGACACCGTGATGGACCTCTCGACCGGAAAGAATATTCATGCGACCCGGGAATGGATCTTGCGCAACTCGCCCGTGCCGATCGGCACCGTGCCGATTTATCAGGCGTTGGAAAAAGTTGGAGGCAAGGCCGAGGAACTGACCTGGGAAATCTACCGCGATACATTGATCGAGCAGGCGGAGCAAGGGGTTGATTATTTTACCGTTCACGCCGGTGTTCTCCTGCGGTTTATTCCGCTGACCGCACGGCGCATGACCGGCATCGTGAGCCGCGGCGGCAGTATCATGGCCAAGTGGTGTCTCGCGCATCATCAAGAGAGTTTCCTCTATACCCATTGGGACGATATTTGCGACATCATGGCTGCGTACGACGTTAGCTTCAGCATCGGCGACGGGTTGCGTCCGGGTTCGATTGCAGACGCCAATGACGAGGCCCAGTTTGGGGAACTCAAGGTGCAGGGTGATTTGACCACTCGCGCGTGGGCTAAAGGCGTGCAAGTGATGAATGAAGGCCCCGGCCACGTGCCGATGCACATGATTGAGGAGAACATGGTCAAGCAGTTGGAGTGGTGCCACGAGGCTCCGTTCTATACGCTGGGTCCCCTGACCACGGATATCGCCCCGGGCTACGACCACATCACCAGCGGCATCGGCGCCGCGATGATCGGTTGGTACGGCTGCGCGATGCTGTGTTATGTCACGCCGAAGGAGCACCTTGGCCTGCCGGACAAGAAAGATGTCAAGGAGGGTGTCATCGCGTATAAAATTGCCGCGCATGCCGCGGACCTCGCCAAGGGCCATCCCGGTGCGCAGTATCGGGACAATGCCCTTTCCAAAGCGCGGTTCGAATTCCGGTGGGAGGATCAATTTAATCTCAGCCTGGACCCGGTGACCGCGCGCGAGTTCCACGACGAAACATTGCCCCAGGAAGGGGCAAAGACGGCGCATTTTTGCTCCATGTGCGGGCCGCACTTTTGCTCGATGAAAATTACTGAAGACGTTCGCCGGTATGCCGCCGAATTAGGCATCGCCGAAGAAGAAGCTCTCAAGCGCGGCATGGAAGAAAAGTCGAAGGAATTCGTGGAAAAGGGTGCGGAGGTTTATTCGAAGGCGTAGGGGATCAGTGGTTCTAATTTCAACCAAAAGTGGTCCAATGTTGAGGGTCCACCGCGCACGTCCAATTATGAACATCTCCGGAATCCGCAGGACAGGATGGATTTTCGTGTCCGGAGCCGGCGTCTTGCTGATGCACACAATGTTCGTGGCGACGGCTGCCCAGCAACTTCCGTCCGGAACGCTGCTGCATGATTTCGATCGCGATGGTGTCGAGGAGAGACTGACTACCCAACCCGGCACTAACCGGATCGAACATTGGGATGCCGCCACAAAAGCCTGGCTGGACGCCGGGTATCGATTGCCGGAGGGCGTCGAGATGTTGGATCGCCTGGGGCGCGATGCAGGATTGCGATTTGTTGACCTGAACGGAGACGGTTTTGACGACATCCTGTTTTCCAACCCGGAACGATTTGCCATCCATCTTTGGACGAAGGACGTGAAGCCGCAGTTGGGATGGACCCGTGGATGGTCGCAACAGGTCAGGTCTGGGAAACGAACAGGAGCGGCCGCGGAGCCTCCATCGGTCGTGGGCGCGGAGGTCACGGCGGCGGCGGGTCAACTTGTCATCCATCGGGACGTGGGTGTGGCATCGGATTCCGTCACGACGCGGCTCTTGTTGAAGGCTTTGATTGCGTTCGAAATGCCGCCGCCGAAAACGCCTCAGGAGGGGCTGGCATGCTTCCAGGTACGACCCGGGTTTCGGGTTGAACGGGTTGCTGCGGAGCCGGTGGTTGTGGATCCCATTGCGTTTGAGTGGGGTGGAGACGGCCGGTTGTGGGTTGTTGAGATGCGCGATTATCCCCTCGGCTTGGATGAGAAGGGTCAACCCGGAGGGATTGTGAAGGTGCTCGATGATACGGATGGCGACGGGCTTTACGACAGGGCTACTCCGTTTCTAGAGGGTCTGCCGTTTCCCAGCAGTGTGATGCCTTGGAGAAACGGCGCGCTGATTGCCGCGGCGCCGGACTTGATTTATGCCGAAGACACCGATGGAGATGGTCGCGCGGATTTACGAAAAGTGCTGTTCACAGGATTCAAACCGGGCAATCAACAACATCGCTTCAACGGCTTCGCCTGGGGACTCGATGGCTGGATCTATGCGGCGAATGGCGATAGCAGCGGCTCGGTGAAATCCCTCCGAACAGGAAAGGAGTTGTCGATCAGCGGTCGGGATTTTCGATTCCGACCGGATACTGGTGAAATGGAAACCGTGTCGGTACAGACACAGTTTGGACGCCGCCGCGACGACTGGGGAAACTGGTTCGGGAACAACAATCCGACATGGCTTTGGCACGTTACCGTGCCGGAACATTATCTCCGCCGAAATCCACAACTGGCAGTCCGGAGTGTGTCGCATGTTCTGGCCAATTACGACGATTCAACCCGCGTCTATCCGACCAGCGCCTCGATGATCCGCCCGAACCAGCCGTGGTCTTTAAATCACGTCACCAGCGGGTGCAGTCCGTGTCCGAATCGGGACGATCTTTTTGGACCGGAGTTCGAAACCAGCGTCTTCATCAGTGAACCCGTGCACAATGTGGTTCATCGAGAGATTCTCGCGCGTGACGGCGCTGGATTCTCCAGCCATCGGGCTGCGGGTGAGGAGCGAAGCGAGTTCCTATCCAGCACCGACAACTGGTTCCGGCCCACCACTCTCAAGAACGGACCTGACGGCGCTCTCTACATTGCCGACATGTACCGGTTTGTAATCGAGCATCCGGAGTGGATTTCGCCGGAAACTCAGGCTCGAACCGATCTCCGTGCGGGCGCCGACCGGGGTCGGTTGTATCGCGTGGTTCCAACGGACCGTGCGCGGCGTCCGATACCGAATTTAGCTGCAATGGGGGCGGAGGCGCTGGTTGCGGCTCTGAACAGTCCCAGTGGCTGGCAGCGGGATACGGCACAACGGCTTCTCTTCGAGCGTGGCGAACGCGGCGTGGCTGGATCGCTTCTTGAATTGCTGGGCGTGACGCATTCGCCGCAGGTCCGCCTTCAGGCGCTCGCCACGTTGGGACTTCTCGGGGCGCTGACATCGGAGAGAGTCGCCGCCGCTCTGGCTGATCCGCACTCAGCCGTTCGGTGTGAGGCGTTACGACAGAGCGAACTGTTTGCCGGGAAGGACGATGCTACGTTTAGAAAGGTCGCGATCGCTGCAGTCGACGGCGATCCAAGCGTTCGGATGCAGGCGGCATTTACTTTGGGCGCCTGGCCAGCAGCGCTCTGCGAACCGGTACTCCGCGAACTTGCCGCACGAGATGATACCGATGATCTTACGCGGGTCGCAATTCTGTCCTCATTGCGCCCGGAGAGCGCTCTATTCGCGCAACTGAAAAAGAATGAAATCATTCCTAAATCAACCCGCTCCGGCGCAAGTTTGAAATCGTCCTCCGCCGACCGTGCCCAGGTGATTGCCAGCTACGCAGCCGTGGAGACGCTTTCGGGAGATCCGGCACGTGGCCACCGGCTGTTTCAGACCCTGTGCCTCAGCTGTCACCGTCTGCGTGGGGAGGGGCAGGAAGTCGGCCCTGATCTTGGAATGGTAGGCATCAAGCCAGTGGATTGGTTGCTCACGGCAATTCTGGATCCAAGTCAGGCGGTTGAACCTCGGTATCGAGCCTGGACTCTCCGGTTAAAGGAGGGGTCCGAAATAGTCGGCTTAGTGTCAGGAGAGACCGCTAACAACTTTGTGTTGCGACTTGCCGGCGGTGTTGAACTCGCCGTGCTGCGCAGCGAAATCGCAACGATCGATTCGCTCGAGTTATCAATGATGCCGACCGGCTTTGAATCGGCTTTAAAAACGCAGGATATGGCCGATCTGCTTCAGTGGCTCCGATCGCCGTGATGCGAAGAGATTAGGCGCCGTCTTTTCTCCTCGAAGCAAACCTGTCTCCCCTGGAATCATTGACAGAGGAGACAGCGGATGAGGGTCGGCTACTTTTTCTTAGCGGCCGATTTGGAGGCTACAGCCTGCTTCTTTTTCTGATCAGCACTGCTGACTTTGGCCTGCTTTTGCGTGGTTTTCTTCTGGTTGGATTTCGGGGATTTGTCGCCCATAATTAGTGTTTTTTTGTCTGCCAATTAACTTACCTGCGGTATGGAAGTTTCTCCGCGGAAGGTTCCACCATGCGGGTAGTCTGGGCATATGTAAAGAGTACATTGCCAAGCCTGTTGCTTGACAGCCCAAAGGCTGCAATGAAGCCTTGGCTAATCAAGAAGAGCTCCGTCCAGTTTAACCGTCACTCAAGGCGACCCGCCAAGGCGCACCTACCGGTGGCAGTCGCAGCGACCGGCGGGTCATTCGCCGTCGTGATGATCGACTCCACCCTCATTCGTCGGGACGCACGCAAGAAGTACGATTCAGTCCGTAAACAGATGGATGTGGTGAAACTTCAGATCGATGAGTTTCAAACCCTTGATATGCCTGCGTACAACCGCTGGTTTCATCTGCGATTCGGCCCGCTTCTCGAGGAGATCCGTGAACTCGTCGGCAAGATCGCTCAATCGGAGCGGATTCTGCAGCAGGTTTACAGTATCGCAGCGGTGGAGCGCATCTCTCTTCAGGCAGCCTATCAACGCCATCTTGATTTTGAGAAGGCGCGCAATGAAAAGACGTCCATCGATTCGGCTGAGCCAGGAGAATCTTCTGGGCAACCGCCGCCCCCCGGCGGACAAGATTCCGATGACCCGTATCCCTTCGGACCGGACGGGGAACCCGGCGATCCCTTCGGAAATTTTCATGACCTCTTTGAAAAGATGCTCGGGATGTTCGGTGGAGCACATAGCGGGAGATCGCCTGACCATAAACGGCGCGTGAAGGCGTTGTATCGAAAGTTGGCACGCGCGCTTCATCCCGACGCCCAGGGCAAGGTATCTGAAGAAATGCGTTCCTGGTGGTTGAGCCGCTCCCCATTGTCTAGACCAATTTCGAGATAGTTTTAGATGGTGGAAATTTGGATCTGTCCACCGCGTAAGGCGTGGAGATAAACGAGCAGGGGGGCGAGCTCCGAGCCTTAGCTCGCGCCCCCCCCCCTGCGGTCAAAGGTTCGTTGCGCTTGCGGGTTCACGGCGGAGCAAAATGCACACTCTGCGGCGTGCGATACTCCAGCGATTGATGGATTCGCTGTTGGTTGTAAAAGGTAAAGTACAGTTGTAGGCCCTCGCGGGCCTCCGTCA
>SIBK01000100.1 GCA_009695205.1 Pedosphaera sp.
TTGCCCTCCAGCGCTTCACTCAGCACTCCGTAAAACTGCTCCGGTGGCTACGTTCCAGTTTCGCCGACCGACTTGACTGGGACGCCGCCACGCCTCGTCTCAGGGTGTTATACGCCAGACTTTGATTTCGAATCTTGGACACCGTTCTTCTGTCCCTTTATTTCTTCTCCAGGGACATCCCTCCGACCAATGCCGTGGTCACCAGTACACTCGGGCGCCCAGGCTCCCGAGCTCCGTGTCTTTGGTTATGACGGTCAAATTGTTGAGGATGGCCTGGGCCGCGAGCATTCGGTCAAATGGATCGCGATGTTCGCCAGGTAAAAGGCCAGCGCGGGCGGCGTGGTTGAACTGGATCGGCAGCAAACGAAACTTCTCCTCCAGGCAGATGCTCTCGATATTTTCAACCTCGGAGAGCGCCATGCCCAGTTTCCCGATGCGGACTTTGGTTGCAATTTCCCAAACGGATGCCGCGCTCACCCATATTTCGTTCCCCGGGTTGACGATCATTCGTCGGGCTCGCATCGTGAGTTCCCGCCCGTCCGCGAGCCACCACAACAGGACATGGGTGTCGAGCAACAACTTCATTTCTCACTATTCCAAGCGGAAAGTTCACTCTCGGGGAGCGGGTCGAAGAAATTCGGAAGGATCGAAATTTTTCCCTTGAGCCTTCCGGGTTTCCGCGGCCCTGCCGCCGGCAATGGGACCAGCATGGCTACCGGACGATGGTCCCGAGCAATCGTAATGCTTTCCCCACGTTCCACCCGAGCCACGAGCCGCGAGAGATGTGTCTTGGCTTCGTGAAGATTGATTGTACTGATCATTCTACAATAATTGGTTAGTCTGGTAAATTAGTCAAGATCAACACCAGCAGTTCTCATTTTGTGGCTTGTGGGGCGGGTCTCCGACCTGCCGGTTCGCGGAGGCTGGACTCCGCTCGGGGTCAGAGACCCCGCAACCAGCGCGGGGCAATGGGTCACGCGGGGCAATGGGGTGAAACATTGACAGTCGACATTTCGAGCCAACCGCGAGCGGCTGGAGGTCCGGCACGGCGGTTGAGGCTCCATGTTCCTGACGGCTGGTACCACGTGATGAGCCGGGGCAACGGCGGGGACGTGATCTACCGCACGGACAAGATCGCGGCGGTTCCTCGGACGGGTGGCCGAGCGGCCTGAACGGTTCGAGACCGACGTCCATGCCTTCGTGCTGATGGACAACCATTGAGGCTGCATCAGTGGAGTTCACCCGTCAGCTCAACGCAGAAGTGTCAACAATCAATGTTTGACCCCATTGCCGTTGGACCTAGTTCAATCCCGAGTAGCTCGACATTTCCCGATAGGATCTTCCGGTGGCGGCAAATGAACCTTTCCCTGCCGGGTCAAGGGCGGGGCGTGGCATCCCATAGCTTCACCGTCTGATCCTTGCTTACCGAGGCCAATCGGTTCCCGTCCGCACTAAACGCCACGCTCCAGACATCATCAGTGTGCCCTTTCAACGTGAGCGTCTCCTGACCGTTCGTGGTGTCTCACAGCTTCACCGTCCGGTCCCAGCTTGCCGACGCCAGCCGTTTCCCGTCCGGGCTAACCGCCACGCCGAAGACCGGTGCGGTATACCCTTTCAATGTGAGCGTCTCCTGACCGTTCATGGCGTCCCACACCTTCACCGTCTGATCAAAGCTCGCCGACACCAGCCGTTTGCCGTCCGGGCTAAACGCTATGTTCCCGACCCAGCCATCATGCCCTTTCAACGTGAGCAGATTGCTGTGACAGAGGTGGTCCAGGTAGAACCACTCGAAGTTCCTCAAATCCGGTTTGTCCGGTTGGGGGCTGTGCTGCTCGAGGAGTTCGACAACCCTACCCACGTTCGCCTCGTCCCAGGCCCGCTTAGCCAGGTTCATGTTGGCGGTATAGAGGAGGCTTTGGCTGCGGTCGCGTTCAACTTCCGCTTTGCCACGTTCGGTCTCGGCGATGCGGCGGAGTTCGGTTTCCCGTTGCTGCGCGTCCATCGCCTTGAGCCGGGCCTCTTCGGCGGCGGTGAAGAGGGACTTGTTCTTGATCGCCTGGGCGGCGGAGACGGAGCCGCTCACGGCCAGCAACAACACGAAGCAAGCGGCGGTGGCCAGCGCCAACTTGTGCCGGAGATACAGCTTGCTTAACTGGTAAAGGACAGTCGGGCGCGCGGCCAGGACCGGCTCGTCGCTGAGGTGACGCTCAATGTCAGCGCCTAGATTGCTTGGCGTGTCGTAGCGTCGCGTGCGATCCTTCTCCAGCGCCTTCATCACGATCCAGTCCAGATCACCTTTGATCTGCCGCTGCAAGGTCAACAGTTCGGTGTTTCGGTTCTTCGAGACGATCGTCTGCTGCTCGCCCAGGAGCGTGCTCACCCGCAACGACGGCCGTTCTGGTTCCTGTTCCACAATGATGCGCTGCATCACGCCGTAACCTTTGCTCAGCAGTTCCTTTTCGGGAAACGGTGTCGTGCCGGTCAGCAATTCGTAGAGCAGCACGCCCAGTGAATACACGTCGGTGCGGGTATCGACATCCAGCCCGCTCATCTCCGCCTGTTCCGGACTCATGTAGGCCGGCGTCCCGATCATCTGGGCGAAGTGGGTGAAGAGGGTTTTTTCCGTGAGCTTCTGGTTGGTCGCCTTGGCGATGCCGAAGTCGATCACTTTGGGCACCGGTCTGCCGTCGTGCAGGGTGACCAGGATGTTCGACGGTTTGATGTCCCGGTGAATCACTCCTTTCTGATGGGCGTGCTGGATGGCCTGGCACACCTCCATGAACAGTTGCAGCCGGTCCTTGGTGGGAAGGTCGTTCTTGTCGCAGTACTGGCTGATGGACACGCCCTTGACCAGTTCCATGACAAAGTAGGGCCGGCCGGTTTCCGTGGCCCCGGCATCGAGCACTTTGGCGATGTTGGGGTGGTCCATGATCGCCAGGGCCTGACGTTCCGCCTCGAAACGGGCGATGATATTTTTGGTGTCCATACCCAGCTTGATGATCTTGAGGGCGACCTTGCGCGTGACCGGCTCAGTCTGCTCGGCCATATAAATGACCCCCATGCCTCCTTCACCGATTTTTTGCGGCAGTTTGTATCTTCCGTTGCGGGTCCCTTCAATTTCCGAGAGAGGGCGGTCCGGGATGGTGATCATATCCTCGCCGGGGTCCGTCGGCATAAACCCACCGACTTCCTCATTCGCCTGGATCAGCGATTCAACCTGTTGTCGCAATGCCTAATCTTCGCCGCAAGCGCCGCGCACATAAGCCGCTCGCTCCTGTGGGGTCGGAAGTTTGATCGCGATCTCAAATATCTTTTCAGCAGTCATTTTGTTCATAATACAAAGGATCCTTTCCCACCCTTCATAGTTAAGTGCGAGTTTGGGACAAAAAGCGGTTCATAAAAATGAAGATTTCTGAATGACCACGGATGATCACTTTTCACACAGATAGAAAGTTTTGGTTGAAGACCATGTCATGCTATCCGTGGTAAGTCTTCGCCGAATGGACTCCCCGAGAATCCTTCTCTAAGACGGCCCTTTGTCAGAAGCTTACAGGCACTTGATTCCTCGCAGCAGAAACGCGCGTGAGTAAGTCCAGAGCCGTTTGGCAGTCGATTCGGATAGGCCCAACGCCTTGCCCGCTTCTGGAATCGTCATCCCGGCGAAGTACCGCATTTTGACCAGCTCGGCTTTCTGCGAGTCTTCCTGCTCCAGACGCGTCAACGCCTCATTCACGAGCAGTAACGTGTCGTCGTCCGTCTGGATCGCGACGTTCACCTTGTCGAGGTCCACGCGCTCCCAGCCGTGGCCGTGTTTCGGACGTTGCTTGCGACGCGCATTATCAATCAAGATCCGGCGCATGGCTTCGGCGGCGGCCGCAAAGAAATGATAACGGTTGTTCCAAACCTGCGCTTACGGCCCCGCCAGGCGCAACCACGCTTCGTGAACCAACGCCGTCGCCTGTAGCGTCTGTCCAGCGGGCTCGTTGGCCATCCGAATGGCGGCCAGTTTTCTCAATTCCTCATAGACCAGCGGCAGCAATTCCCCAGCGGCCTTGGGATCGCCTTGCTGAACGCGGTCAAGGATCTGTGTCACGTTGCTCACTCGCGGAAACCTCCCAGTTTACAGCCGGAAAGAGAAGATTGAAAACGGCGCTGGAATAGGTGGGGATCGACCAGGTGCTGCGAGCTCAGGAATTTCATCGGAAATTCCCGCTGTAGTTTGGGTGAGGGCTGCCCTCCCAAGTCCACCGAAGACTAAACGCCAGACTCGATGTTGGATACAGGCACAGGGCGGCGTAACGGCAAACAAATTGATCGAGTCGGATGACCGACCGTTAACGCAGGGGGCAGGAAGGCACAGATTCTGCGTTCGGGGCGGCAATTGGGGTCAGATCCATCCATTTGACAAGTGAGAAAAGACGGCGTCGAATCAGGGGATGGCAGGACCGTTGCGAATCAATGCGACCTGAGCATGGTACGACGTCATGATTCGAAGAAACCTAACCAATATCACAGTCACCGCCATTTGCGCAGGCCTCAAATCCCGGACCGTTATAGCAACTGAGCCGGATTTGTCGTAAACTGTATCAACCCCCCGCAGCAATAGGTTGGAATCGGTAACCCGATTCAATTCTGCCGGGACTCCGATTTTCCGACAACGGAAAGCCAGCGGAGGCCAAGAAATGTCTCATCTCCAGGGGAGGCGAAGCCTCCTCTGAATCGGCAGGTCAGAGATCGGCCTCGCGGCGGCAGGCCGAGAATCGCTGATGTCTCGTTTTGAAGAGTGGTCATGCAGCCTAAACGCGATTACACTGCCCTCCGATGCTCTTAAGTCGCGTCATCGCCCGGTTCCTGCTCATACTCGGTTTCACCTTGTCCAACCACCACGGTCGGGCGGCCAACCGGCTTGACTTCAATTTTCAGATTCAGCCGCTGCTCTCGGACCGCTGCTACACCTGCCACGGACCCGACGAGAAACAGCGGAAGGGAAAGCTACGCCTGGACACCCGGGAGGGGGCTTTCGGTCGAAATAAGGATGGAAAAAAGATCATCACGCCCGGCACCCCCGGGGATTCGGAGTTGATCCGCCGAATTTTTTCCACGGTAAAGGATGAGATCATGCCGCCACCGGAATCCAACCTCACCCTTTCTTCGGATGAAAAGGAGCTGCTTCGCCGTTGGGTCGAGGAAGGGGCCGAACACCGTCCCCACTGGGCGTTTAATCCCATCCGGAAAGTGACTCCACCGACTCCCCGCATCGCCACTTCGGTCCGAAACCCGATCGACTCATTTGTTCTCGCCCGTTTGGAAAAGGCGGGTATGACGGCTTCGCCCGAGGCGGATCGCGAGCGGCTCCTCCGAAGAGTCACATTTGATCTTACCGGCCTCCCGCCAACGCTGCCCGAGCTCAACGATTTTCTGGCGGATGCCTCCCCCGATGCGTACGACACGGTGGTCACCCAGCTTTTGAAATCCGCCGCCTTTGGAGAACGCATGGCGAACGACTGGTTGGACGTCGCGCGTTACGCGGACACTCATGGGTTTCAGGCCGACCGCTACCGACCGATGTGGCCCTGGAGGGATTGGGCCATCGGTGCTTTCAATAGGGATCTGCCCTTTGACCAGTTCATCACGTGGCAGCTCGCTGGAGATCTCCTGCCCAGCCCGACGCGCGAGCAACGGCTGGCCACGGCTTTCAATCGACTCCACATGCAAAACGAAGAAGGAGGCATCGTGGAGGAGGAGTTCCGAGTATCCTACGTCGTGGACCGCGTGAACACCGTCAGCACGGCCTTTCTGGGGCTCACGTCCGAATGTTCGCGATGCCACGACCACAAGTACGACCCGCTCTTGCAAAAGGATTTTTACTCACTTTTCTCCTTTTTCCAGAACATCGATGAATCCGGTCAGAGCGTCTATTTTGGAGATATCATGCCGGTTCCGACGATGCTCTTAAGCACGCCGGAACAGGAGACCCGTCTCGCAGAGCTGCGGCGGCGCATTGCCGCCCGGGAAGCTCAGGAGTCCTCACTCGACGCGATGGCAACCCCGGCATTTGAAGCCTGGCTCACCGAGGGTCGAAACTCGCTGCCAATACTTCCGAGCAGACCGGATTCGCTGAATCAGGTGGCACCCGCGGCGGTGATCCCCGGAGCCGTCGGCGCTTTTGGATTCGACGAACGGAAGGACGGCAAATACGCGAACGGAGTCGAAGGATCGAAGCCCGCCGGGCTGGTGGATGAACCTGCCCTGGTGGCAGGTGTGGTCGGCGCGGGTGTGGAGTTGGACGGAGAGAACGGGTTGACCTTTCCGGGATTGGGACATTTTGGCCGAGCGGATGCGTTCTCCATCAGCATCTGGTTGCGCACGCCGACGCTTATGGAACGACAGGTGGTCGTGCATCATAGCCGGGCCTGGATGGACGCCGGAAGCCGTGGCTACGAACTCTTGCTGGAGAATGGGCATCCGACGGTCGGTCTGCATCACATGTGGCCCGGTAACAGCTTGAAACTGCGCGTCCGGGAAGCCATCCCCACGAATACATGGACCCAAGTGGCCTTCACGTATGACGGGAGCAGTCGTGCCTCCGGTCTGAAACTGTATATCAATGGACGGCAAGCGGAGGTGGAGATTCTCCGAAACAACTTGTGGAAGGATATCACGTATGCCGGCGGAGAACCGGACCTGGCGATTGGATCCCGGATGCGGGACAGCGGATTCCGAGGTGGACAAGTCGATGAATTTCGCGTGTATAACCGGGCCTTGACCGCCCTGGAGATGGCACACTTGGCAGGGCATCCCGATCTGGTCCGGGCATTGTCCACCGCCCCTGCCGATCTAACCGCCGAGGACCGAGGCCGCCTGCTCACGTACTATGCGGCCACGGTGCATCCGGGCGCCCGGCAGTTCCGGTCGGAGCTGGCCGCGCTGAGGCGTGAACAAAGCGCGCTGGTGACAAGCATACAGGACATCATGGTGATGGACGAAATGCCCGAACCGAAGAAAGCGTATGTCCTGCGCAGGGGAGCCTACGACCAGCCCACCGATGAAGTGACCGCCAATACGCCAAAATTCCTACCTCCATTTCCGGCGGGCGAACCGCGGAACCGATTGGGATTGGCGCGATGGCTGTTGTCCGAGGAAAATCCCCTGACAGCCCGCGTGGCAGCAAACCGGGCGTGGCAGCTTTTCTTTGGAAAAGGCATCGTAGAAACGGCCGACAACTTCGGCTCGCAGGGTGCAATGCCCACGCACCCGGAATTGCTCGACTGGCTTGCGGATACATTTCGCTCTCCGGTGAACACCCATTCCCCGCCCACCAGGACCTCGCTAGGCTGGAGTTGGAAGGAATTGTGTCGACTCATCGTGACCAGTGCGACCTACCGGCAGTCGTCACGCGCCACACCGGGAATGCTGGCGCGGGATCCGGGTAACTCCCTGCTTGCTCACGGACCGTCGCGTCGGCTCACCGCAGAAATGTTGCGGGATCAGGCTCTGGCGGTCAGCGGATTGCTCTCGCCAAGAATCGGCGGACCCAGCGTCAAACCCTACCAGCCGGCCGGTGTCCTCGATGTGGCATCAAGCGGCGCGAATTATGATCAGGCGCACGGCGACGACCTTCACCGGCGGAGCCTATACTCCTACTGGAAACGGACGGTGCCTCATCCTGCGATGATGATTTTTGACGCGGCAGACCGGAGTAATTGTTCGGTAAGACGCCAATCGACAAGTACACCGCTCCAACCGCTGGTGTTGCTGAGCGATCCGCAGATCGTGGAAGCCGCGCGATTTCTGGCCCAACGGATGCTTCAGGACGGCGGGCGTGACCTGACAGCCCAATTAACCCACGTCTTCCGATTGGCAACGAGCCGACGTCCAACGGATCCCGAATTGAGCATCTTAGCCCGTTTGTACCGGGAACAGCGGGAAGGATTCGCCGCAGATCCGCAGGCCGCCGCCCGATTGCTCGCTGTGGGAGAATCAGCTAATGATCCCTCCGTGAATCCGATCGACTTGGCGGCCGGAACCATCCTGGCGAAGGCTCTCCTCAATCACGACGAAGCGCTCGCACGTCGGTAACCCACTCTTCTAATCCTCCCATGAACTGCTCCCACGTGAATTTTGAAATGAATCGCCGGGACTTCTTTGGCCGGTTCGGCCTGGGCCTCGGCGGAGCGGCGCTTGGCACGCTGCTCAATCCACTTTCCGCCACCGCGTCAGGGGCAGCCGCAGCCAGGCTCGCGGACCCGTTCCGCGGGATCCTGGACGCCACACATTTTGCCCCAAAGGCGAAGCGGATCATCTATCTCTTCATGAGTGGGGGTCCGTCACAGCTCGATCTGTTTGACCCAAAACCGGAGCTCGTCCGTCGCACCGGTGAAGATCTTCCGGCCAGCGTTCGTATGGGCCAACGGCTCACGGGGATGTCGGCCAATCAAGCCACGCTCCCCATGGCCGGTTCCATTTTCAAGTTCGCACAACACGGCCACAGCGGCGCGTGGATCAGCGAACTGCTGCCTTGGACGGCGAAGATGGCAGACGATTTGTGCATCGTTAGATCGCTCCACACCGAGGCCATTAATCACGACCCGGCGATTACGTTTTTTCAAACCGGCCATCAGATTGCTGGCCGCCCGTCCTTCGGCGCCTGGCTGAGTTACGGTCTTGGAAGCGCGAATCAAAATCTGCCCTGCTTTGTCGTGCTAATCTCCAAGCAACGGATCGATCAACCCCTCTACTCCCGCCTGTGGGGCAATGGATTCCTGCCGAGCATCCATCAGGGCGTTCAATTCCGCAGCGGACGCGAACCGGTCCTTTACTTGCAAAATCCAGACGGCGAATCCGCAGG
Source organism: Pedosphaera sp. (assembly GCA_009695205.1). Taxonomy (GTDB): domain Bacteria; phylum Verrucomicrobiota; class Verrucomicrobiia; order Limisphaerales; family UBA9464; genus SIBK01. Next base: position 8,849 of record SIBK01000100.1, read on the forward strand.
GAGTCGCCGCAAGATGCTCGATCGACTTGCGGAATTGAGCTCGCTCCAGTTCGAGGATCTGGGCGATCCAGAAATCAACGCGCGAGTGGCCCAATATGAAATGTCCTACCGGATGCAAACCTCGGTCCCGGAGGTGATGGACGTCTCGGGTGAGCCGGCCAGTGTTTACGACCTGTACGGACCCGAGTCCCGCGATCCCGGCACTTTCGCAGCCAACTGCCTCCTCGCCCGCCGCCTCGCCGAACGCAACGTGCGGTTCATTCAACTTTACCACCCCGGTTGGGATCACCACGGCAGTCTCCCGAGCGGCATCCGGCGCCAATGCAAAGACATCGACCAGGCGGCTTACGCTCTAGTCACCGATTTGAAGCAGCGGGGTCTGCTCGACGAAACGCTCGTTGTTTGGGGAGGCGAATTCGGCCGCACGAATTATTCCCAGGGCAAGCTGACTCCCACCGACTACGGGCGGGATCATCACCCGCGCTGTTTCTCCATCTGGATGGCGGGCGCTGGAATCAAGGCAGGGACCAGTTACGGATCCACCGATGAATTTGGTTACAGCGTGGCAGAAAACCCGGTCCATGTGCACGACCTCCAGGCAACGCTGTTACATCAACTCGGCATTGATCACGAACGATTGACCTTCAAGTACCAGGGCCGCCGCTACCGCCTGACCGACGTCCACGGACAGGTTGTCCAAAGCGTCCTCGCGTGAACGCGGCCGTTTCTCCGAAGCAACATCTTCCCCGCCTGCGGATGCGGCTCGGGCCCGCTGCGGAAACCGCCGTCCGCCAAGGTCACCCCTGGGTCTATGCCGACCGCATCAAGGAACAAAACCGGATCGGCAGCGCGGGCGAACTCGCTGTGATCTATGATCGTCGGGATCAGTTTCTCGCTCTCGGCCTATACGACCCGGACTCTCCTATCGGACTCCGAATTCTACATGTCGGCAAACCGGTGACGGTGACGCCCGACTGGTGGAGGGATCGGTTGCGGACGGCACGGGAACGTCGGCGGGGACTTTTTGATGAACAGACCACTGGCTACCGATGGATTCATGGCGAGAATGACGGTTGGCCCGGGCTTGTGCTCGATCGGTATGAACAGACTGTCGTGCTGAAATTGTATTCCACCGTCTGGCTGTCGCGATTGCCAGAACTCGTTCCGATGCTGTTCGCCGAATTTCACCCCGACCGCCTGATCCTCCGCTTGAGTCGCAATATCCAAGAAGCGGCTGCCAAGGCCGATCTCGGAGACGGCTTTGAGGCCATTGCTCATCCCTCGGGAGCGGGAAACGTTCGCTTCGTGCCCGCAACTTCCGATCCTATAGTGATCTTCAAGGAATCCGGTTTGCGATTCGAAGCGGAGGTTGTGCAGGGTCAGAAGACCGGGTTTTATCTCGACCAACGAGAAAACCGCCGCCTGGTGGAAACGCACGCGGCAGGTCGTGATGTGCTGAATGCATTCAGCTTTTCGGGTGGATTTTCGGTGTATTCCGCCCGCGGTGGTGCCCGATCGGTGACGGACCTCGACATTTCCTCACACGCCCTCGGGAGTGCTGGACGAAATGTTGCGCTCAACCAGAACTCAGTCCAAATCGTAGGCTGCCCCCATGAGTCGGTGCAGGCCGATTGTTTCGAGTGGCTCGCGGCGGGTCCACGGCGCGAGTTCGATCTCATCATTCTGGATCCTCCTTCCATGGCCCGTCGCGAACACGAGCGGGCCGGAGCCATCCAAGCCTATGGCAAACTCGCGGCCAGCGGGATTGGGCGGCTGCGGCCCGGCGGCATCCTCCTTTCAGCGTCGTGTTCGGCCCATGTCACGGATGCGGAATTCTTCGGAGCTGTGCGCGACGCCGCCCGCAAATCAGGCCGACGGCACAGCGAGCTGCGCATAACCCGGCATGCCGCCGATCACCCGGCGACGTTCCCGGAAGCGTGGTACTTGAAGGCGATCTACCTCCAATTTTGACACGGAGATTGCGCGGTTTGACAAAGGAACAGGTTCAATTGAGTTGATACGATATGGAACCGATCTCGTTTTGATTCCAGTGCTCAGATCGTTCCATCATTTTCCATCGCTCCGCTTGCGTCGGACGGGTAGTCCCCGGCACCCTCACCGGCATGGCGAATTCGTTCGGCCACTTATTTAGAATCACCACCTGGGGAGAATCTCACGGGGGCGGCGTCGGCGTCGTGGTGGATGGCTGCCCGCCGAGAATCGCTCTTACGGAAGCGGACATCCAGCCGGACCTCGACCGGCGGAGACCCGGGCAGTCCCGGATCGTCACGCCACGGAAGGAGAGCGACACGGTGCAGATCCTCTCGGGGACCTTTGAAGGGCGAACCCTAGGTACGCCAATTTCCATGTGGGTGAAAAACGAAGACCAACGCTCCGAAGCCTACTCAGAGATGGCGACCAAGTTTCGGCCTTCGCACGCGGACTACACGTACCAGGAAAAGTTTGGAATCCGCGCGTGGCCCGGGGGCGGGCGAACGAGTGCCCGAGAAACAATCGGGCGTGTGGCCGCCGGGGCGATTGCCCGCAAAATCCTCCGTGAACACTGGGGTGTGGAGATCCTTGCCGGCGTCCAGCAGGTGCAATGCATTACTATTTCGATCGATCCTGAAACGGTCCGCGCCGCCGATATCGAGGCGAATATCGTCCGCTGTCCAGATGCCGCGGCTGCGGAGCGGATGATAACCCTGATCGACGAGATGCGTTCAGCGGGGGACAGCGTGGGCGGCGTGGTTTTCGGAATTGCCCGTGGGGTGCCTGTGGGATGGGGTGAGCCGGTTTTTGACCGGCTAGAGGCCGATCTTGCCCGGGCGATGTTGAGCCTGCCAGCGAGCAAGGGGTTCGACGTGGGAAGTGGCTTTGCCGGAATCCAACTGACCGGCCGGCAACACAATGACGCCTTCCGAAATATCGACGGCCGCGTTCGCACGATGACAAATCGGAGCGGCGGTATCCAAGGGGGGATTTCCAATGGGGAGACCATTCATTTTAGGGTTGCCTTCAAGCCCGTTGCCACCGTGATGCATGAGCAGGAGACGGTGGACATCCATCATGACAACACGACTTTAAAGGGCCGTGGCCGTCACGATCCCTGTGTTCTCCCAAGGGCGGTTCCGATGGTGGAAGCCATGACCGCCCTGGTGCTGATCGATCACGCTCTCCGCCATCGCGCCCAATGTGAATGGGGCGACATTTGACCGGTCCGTTCGGGGGTGGGTGAAATTCGGCTTTAGAACCTTGACCTAAACTCTGAAGAATTAGAGTCTCGCTTCGTCTGCTTCAGTGCATTGCCCCCCCAGGTTCATGTGAAGTCAGAGTGTGCGAATCCGTTCAATTTATGATCCATCCTATCCTTGCCCAAGCGAGTTCTGCTGGCGGAACAGTGACCGAAACGCTGATCCGTGGACAACAGATGCTTCAGGCCGCCTGCAAGTAGGCGGCAGAGAGCGCCCCCAAATTTGCCACGGCCATTATCACCGCGGTCATCATCTACCTCGTGGGCGCTTGGATCGCCAAGATCATCCGCTCCCTAGTCCTACGGCTGATGGCCAAGCGTGGAATGGATCAGACCTTCGCTGTCTATCTGGCCAACATCCTCCATGGCGTTGTCATGTTGCTAGTCATCATTACCACGCTGGGTCAGTTGGGTATTCCCACCACCCAGTTCGCGGCACTGATTGCTGCCGCCGGTCTCGCCATCGGCCTCGCGCTCCAGGGCAATCTCTCAAACTTCGCCTCCGGTTTTTTGCTCGTTTTCTTCCGTCCGTTCAAACGCGGCGACTACCTCACGGCCGGTGGAGCGGAAGGCACCGTTGAGGAGATCGGAATTTTCACGACGCCCTTGACCTCGCTGGATAACAAGAGGCTCATCGTGCCCAACGCGGCGATCACAGCCGGAAACATCACCAATTTTAGCACCAACCCGAAGCGCCTCGTCGCCGTCCCCTGCACGGTGGCCGCGAGCAATCCGCCTGCTAAAGTCCGCGCCAGCCTCCTTCGCGCACCCGCCGAAAATCCCGGCCTCACGACCGACCCCGCTCCGGTGGCGGTCATCACCCATCTCGGTGAGGACAAATACACCATCGAACTCCGCGCTTGGTGTCCGGCGGAGAAATATTGGGACGCGCTGTTCACCCTCAATGAAGCTGCCAAGGCCGCACTGGATCGTGATGGCATCGCCGGCCCGATGCCAATAATGAAGGTCCTGCAAGGTTGACCCGACCCTTCTTTAAGATACGACTCGGGCTCCATCGATTACCGTCCGCCCGTCACGCCCTCGGGTGAAATTTGTCGTGAACATCCCGCAGCCTTTGCCCAGCGACGTGGGTGTACACCTCCGTCGTGGCAATGCTCGCATGGCCGAGCAGTTCCTGGATGGATCGCAGGTCCGCCCCATGTTCCATTAGATGCGTGGCAAAACTGTGCCGAAGCATGTGCGGAGTGAGGGGCTTTTCCAGACCGCGCCGCTTCGCCCAGTTGCGAATTCGAAGCCAGAGTGTCACGGCGGCAAATGGCGTTCCCCGCGCGCTTAAGAAAACCGTCGACGGCGATCGCGTCGTCAACAAAGCGGGACGCGCGATCTCCAGATATCGCTCGAGGGCTTTCCGGGCTGTGCGGCCAACGGGGACGATTCGCTCCTTGTTCCCCTTGCCAATGACCGTGACGAGCCCGGCTTCAAGATGCAGGTGTTCCAGTCGAATGGACCGCAGTTCCGCGAGTCGCAGTCCTCCTGCGTACGCCAGTTCGAGAATGGCATGGTCTCGAAGCTCCGCGGCGTCCGCCGATATCTCTGGAGGCAGCAGGAGTTTTGTCATCTCCGTCTCACTCAATGCTTTCGGCAGCCGCTTCCATCGCCGAGGCAATGATAGATTCTCCGCTGGGTTCCGGTTCACCCATTTCTCGGTTTCGCAAAACCGGAAGAAAGCCCGGAGCGCTGAGATTTGTAGATAGACGCTCTCCCCGCTTAGCGTGCGACCGGAATCCGGATCGGTCGCGAGCGGACGGCTGCGCTCGGTCTCAAGGAAATCCACAAGGTGAGCCGGCCGAACATCGCCGGGTTTGCTCAAGGAATGATTCGTCGCCCAAGCCGTAAATCGGTCCAGCAGAAATTTATAGGTCCTCTGGGTATGTTCCGCCTGACCTCGTTCATGGCGAACATGCTGCAGGAACTCCTCAATGTACGTATTCACGCGGTGCTGTTAGAACCCATTCTTCGCGAAATTGAACGTGCCGAATCGACTTTCCGGACGCCAGATGCACACTGTAAGTCGCGTGGATCACCCCGTCTCGGGATTGGAGAATGCTCGGATAACTGAACGAACCATCGCCGGGAGCTGCGTCTTCGAGCCGGCGCCGCACCGGCCACGTCTTTCCTTCGTCGTCACTCCACCAAATCGCCAGGCGGTGGCGTCCCCGTTCCGTATCGTTTCCAATCACCACCCAGTGGCCGTTTCGCAGGCGCAGGATTTCAGCGCCCGATCCGGGGTTTGACAGCACGCTGTCCGATACCGCGGACCACGTCTGCCCTCGGTCACGGGATTCAGCCTGGTGCAGCCGGTGTGGCGCTGGCCCGTTGTCGCGCATCAGAGTGTAGAGCGAGCCGTCATTGCGCTGTACGATGGACGGTTGAATATTACCGCCGCCAATCAGCGGATTGCTCGTCTGCCAAGTCTTACCCCAGTCATCCGTCAGGGCCATCAACGAGAACGAGAATCCATCATGATAGAGCGGGACGATGAGGCGTTTTTCCCCGATTACCACTGGATGTGCCCGGGTCATCCACCCAAGGCGACAGTACAATTCATTGGTGCTCTGCGCCCGCATTGGGGCGAGAAAATCGCGAATCTCGCGCCGTGAGGCGTCATCGAGGTTGGAGGTAGCCAGTTGAGCCTCGAACCGCGGCATCTCGACCGCCACCGCGGGCGCGAAGTCCGCCCCAGGGGTCACCGGCAACACCGCCATCGAGTCCCAGCGTGGGGGTGTGGAACGCTGCCAGTCAGAGCTGATGTAGACTTTCATCAGTGCGCTTTCCCACGTGTGAGCCAGGATGGTGGGATGCAGCAGCCATAGTCGGTTGAATGGATCCACGAACATCGCCGGATTCGTATCGGGATAGCCCGGGACATCTGCCAGCGTGAATCGGGGACTCCAGACCTTAGCCCCCCGTCGCAATCGCGACGCCTCAATGCGTACGTCATCTGATTTTCTTTCGCCCGATCCATGGAACCAGCACGCGAAAAGGTCACCCCGCGGGGTTTCGACGACGCACGATCCGTGATTATGCCAGGATTCGAGCGGAAATATGAGTTCGCTTTGTGGCGCCGTCGGTGACCCGGCGGCCATGGCGAATACGGCGGCTCGCGCCAGCGAGATCCCGATCAGCAGGGCGGGCATCGCTTGCATCAAAGAACCCGCGCGTAAAATGTGTGGCAGTTCCAAGTCGATCATTGAGTGAAGAGTGAACTTCTTCGGATGGATGGCGAAGGAATAACTCTTGTTCGATCTGGGTGAGAACTGCCGTGGCTTTGGATGGCCTGCTTGCGTATCGACGCCGATAGGTCGATAATCGGGCCAGAAACTATGAATGTGATATTGCTGGCCGCGGGATATGCAACCCGCCTTTATCCCCTCACGTTGACCCGACCCAAGCCGCTGCTGGAAGTCGCCGGGAAGCCGATGATCGACTACGTGATCGACAATTTGGCTCCGATCCCTGGGATCAAAAGGGCATTCGTCGTTTCCAACGCAAAGTTTGCCGATCAGTTCCATCGATGGGCATCTGCCCGTACCGCCACCCAGTGTCCGTTCGAGATCGTAGTGATCAACGACGGGTCGACCGACGAGAACAATCGGTTGGGAGCGATTGGCGACCTGAACCTTGTGTTGAGCAAGTACCCCGAGGATGAGGACGTGACGGTGGTCGCCGGCGACAACCTCTTCAACAGCAGCCTGGCAGACTTTGGGGCATACTGCCGGCGGAAAGCGCAGCCGGTCTTGGGTGTCTACGACATCAAGAGCTTAACGGATGCCACGAAGTACGGTGTGGTTTCGGTGGACGCCGAATCGCGGATAACACGCTTTGCCGAGAAGCCTGCCGAGCCAGAGAGCACCCTGATCGGAACGGCCCTGTACTATTATCCGAAGGCAGTTTTACCGATGATTCGGCAATATATCGCGGAGGGGAACAACCCCGACCAACCTGGACGGCTGGTTCAATGGCTCTACCCCCGCCTTCCCTTCTACACGTGGGCCGTGCCCGGGTTGTGGTTCGATATCGGTTCCAAAGAAACCTTGGAGGAGGCGAACCGGATATTTGTTCGAAGCGCCTGACGAGGGGGATTCTGATCCCGGATGAATTGAATCACGCTGTCCGTGATTGATCAAAGCTGTTCTGTAACCGGGCTCGTGCAGCGGGCTTCCGTTGATCCCTGTTCAGATCTGTCTGCATGTGTTTCCTTTGCGTCCAGATCCTGACCCTGTGCTCGTGGACGCTCTCGAAGCACACACGAAGCGTGTGCAAACCAGGGTGTCTTTTCGACCGCGCCAAGCGCGGTCTGTGCGGAATTGTTTGGGGACTTCTGGCAGTTGGCCTGGCGCCGAGTGTCGCGTGCTTGGGCCAGGGTGACGCCGCCACGCCAGTCTTACTGGTCTTATCTCGAAAAGTTGCCCCCTGCCCGGCATCACGCGCCAGATGCTGCGGACTCTGAGGAGGGGACTCCGGTCGCGAACGATGCGGCGCGCCAATTGCGGGAAGAGCAGATCGCGGGTAAATGGTTCGCGGCGCTCGTGCCGACAGTTGAGGACGGCGATGAACCCGCCTGGCGGTTTTCTGGATGGCGGGAGTTCATGGATTTTGTCGAGACGGAGGATGGCCGGCTCGAAGTGTGGACCCAGCTTGGCGGCGGATCTCAAGCGCCGCGCCGCGTGACGGCGTTCGAGATGGGAGAAAGGGAGCAGCGTGGTGAAACGATTCCGACATTCCTGACGGTCTCCTGGCGGGGTGGACTCGGAGGCGGATGGATCAAGCGCCGCGTCGAATTCGGTTTCGGAGCAGCACGGACCGCACTCGAGGCTGCAACGGCCTGCCAGCGGCACCGGAAATTGCAGAGGGCGATCCACGATTTTTTGGGCGCAAAGGACAACTCGGGGAGAGTCACTGCGAGAGCTCAATGGGATCTCTTGCAACGCCTGCTTGAAGGTGACGGCTGGTCTTGACGGAGATTCCAGAGCGTCCGCTAGATAACGCACCCTTGTTTTTGGCGGTCGAGTACGCGGTGGATGAGCATCTGTGCGCGACGCGTTGGGTCCGGATATATCGAGCCGGCGACGTCAGCCCGAAGATCCTCGTCAACGGGGCCGGCAAGACCGAACAGAGCTTGGAGCTCAAGCGCCCATCCGATGCGGTGCGTCGAACGGCCGCCGCGACCCGCCGGCGGCCCGATGCGCGCGGTCTGGAGCGGGTTTGGAACCCGAGTTCGAGCGAATCGGAAATCGAACTTAGGATTCGAGTCCGTAAGCAACACCCTATTGAAAATCTAACAAAAGCGCACATTGTTGACGTCAATAACATCATTGACAGGCTTAGTTGTTGGGCATCGCCTTTTTAGGGAAGCATCCTGAGTGTGGAAACTGGTTTGCACGGTATAGGAACGCGGACGGTGTGCGTGTGAATCGATCGACGAAAACAAAGGATCGTCAGACGGCTCAAAAATTGGCTGATGCCTGGGAGCACGCCGAACGCCTGGCCCGGCGAGGGGTGTTGACGGTTGATCGAGCGAGGCAAGTTCTGTAGGAAACGTTGGAACGGATAAGCAACGGCGAGGAGTCCATTAGGGAGGTGTCGGTGGAGGCTTTCGTCACGGATTGGCTAAGTCACAAGACTTCAACGAAGTCGGAAGCCACAGCAGCCCGGTACCGAACTACCACCCAGCAATTCGTGACCCACCTCGAGGAGCGGGCAGCCCGGCCGCTGTCCTCGATCCGAACATCTGACGTCCAGGAATTCTTGAACAGTCGTGGGAAGATTCGATCGACGAAAACAATCAGCATCGATTCCAAAACCCTGGCGGCCGCGTTTGCTGACGCACTCCGACAAGGGTTGATTTCCCGGAACCCGGTAAGCGCTGTCGAAATGCTAAAGACGCAAAGCAACGAGCGAGAGGGGTTCACCTCTGGCCAAGTGCGAATCCTCGTGGCGTCGGCACAAGGAGACTGGCTGACGTGTGTCTTGCTAGGTTTTTTCACTGGGGCGCGGCTCAGCGACATCGTCGACGCCACCTGGCAGGACGTTAACCTGCTGGAAAGAACACTTTTCTACCGACAGCGCAAAACAGGGGTGAAGGTAGTAATTCTACTTCGCTAGCAGAATCTGTGGGTAGGAGTTGGCTCGGGTAGTTTCCCGAGTGAATGATAGAGAGCCACTTCCAGAGCGCGAAAGGTTCTAAAACCATAGGCCCGTCTGGTAGTCACTCGAATCTTATTGTTGAGACCTTCGACCGCG
>SIBK01000101.1 GCA_009695205.1 Pedosphaera sp.
GCTGGCCTTCATCGCTCCCAGCATATGCACCCGCGCGCCCACACCGCACAGTTCCTCGCTCAAGCGCCCCTCAAAACACAACGCAAATTCCTGCTTCAATTCAGGGCAAAAATCACGCGCGCGCGCGGACTCCAGCAGGTGGGATTCAATCCCCCCATACATGTTTCCCGCGCCCACATGTAAAACTCGAAGTTGATTCATTGGCCTTGGTTGCTGCCTATATGCCGCTGCGAATTAAGGCGGCGTCTGACTTCTTTCCAAATTTAGCGCCATCGAAATCGAGGCCTTTCTCAAATCGGCGTCAACCACCAGCACCTTGCGCCCCAAGCCCGCGAAGAGAATGTCGAGATTTGAGGTAACAAAGCTCTTGCCATTATGTGGCACCGCACGGGTGATCTTGACAATCAGCGCACCGGCAATCAACAGATTCATCAGGAATCCGGTCATGACATGCTGCCGCCAAGTCGGCACGAATGGCCCCTGGCTGGCCTCTGACGGTTCCCATTCGATGACATTGCCGTGCCCATTTCTCAATTAGAAATCAATGTCGCGCAGCCGCTCGTTCAACTGATCCACCGACCGCTTGTGCTTTTCAATCTCGGCGCTCAGCGCTTTGTATTCAATGCTGTCGGCCTGTTCTGATCGAGCTCAGCCCATTTCTTACAACGTACAGCTTGTTCCTGACCTCAAGATCTTCCTTGACCATGTCACGCCCGAGGGGCAGTCCGTCCTTCAAAGTCCCTCGCATTTGCTCCAGCAACAGCTTGGCCTGCTTCAGGCCTTCGCTGGGCCTGCTTGACAACAGGCTGACTCGGATCCGAGTAGATCGACTGAAGTATTGATAGATGGCATTCCCTTTATTGACGCTCCGCGATTAGAAATACTTGGTTTATTGAATCTGCCGAATTTCGATCACATTCCCCTAGTCAGCGAACGGTAGCAAGTGAATTTAGTGTTAGTGGGCTGGTGACCGGCAAGCATACGGCCAATTCATCTGGAATTGGGCAAGAGGCAGGACGGCCGCTGGAGCGGCCGGAAACTGAAGCCCGGAAGCCAACCGGCGTGCCGGAGAGGGCAGGATCCCTCAAGGCGTCCGACGTTGTTCCGAGTCATATTATCTGCACTGGCAAAACCTTGATGGCTCCATCGTGTCGGTGATCATTCCGACTGGAAAATGATGTTCCTTGAGCCCAGTTCTGTCGGCTGGTTGCCTATCGATTGAGGATTTTCTAGGCGCTTGGGAAGGTTTGGTGCTGGCACTAGGAGTTCAGGCTTTCGGGTCCATGATAAGAATTGTCGCTGCAAATCCGGCAGCGTCATCCGCCCAGCAAGGCGAATTCAAGGCTATCCACCAGCGCTTCCAGGCTGGCCGTGATAATATTTTCGTTGATGCCCACGGTTCCCCAATCGCGTCGGCCATCGCTGGACTGAATCAAAACCCGAATCTTCGCCGCTGTTCCAACGACTCCGTCGAGAATACGAACCTTATAGTCGGTGAGGCGCACCGATCGGATCCGCGGGAAGGATCTTGCCAGCGCGGCACGCAATGCAGAATCCAGGGCATTCACCGGGCCGTCCCCGTCCGAGACCGTATGATGCACAATGTCACCGACACGCACCTTGACGGTGGCTTCGCAGACGGATCCCTCGCGATTGCCACGCATCGAGACGTGGTAGGCGTCGACGGAAAAGAGCAGTTCGGGATCATGATCCAGCACCCCGCGGATCAACAGCGCCAGCGACGCCTCCGCAGCCTCGTATTCGTAACCGGCGTTCTCGCGCTCTTTCACCTTCGCCGTAATCGTTCGCGTCTCGGGCTGGTCCGCCGAAAGCTTGAATCCAAGCTCAGCCGCTTTCACCAGGATATTGGTGCGCCCCGACATGTCGCTCACTAAAACTCGCCTGTGATTGCCAATCTTCTCCGGTTCAATATGCTCGTAACTCCGCGCTACCCGCTCGATGGCATGCACATGGATGCCGCCCTTGTGTGCAAATGCCGTCTGCCCCACCCAGGGTTGTCGCGTGTCGTGACGCATATTTGCGATTTCGTTCACGAACTCTGATAATTCCTTCAACTTCGGCAGCGACTTCGCAGGCACACAAGTCCGACCCATCTTGAAATGCACCGTCGGGATAAGCGTGATCAGGTTGCAATTCCCTGTGCGCTCGCCGTAACCATTGATCGTTCCTTGCACATGAACCGCTCCTGCTTCGAGTGCAGCGACGGCGTTTGCCGCGGCAAATCCAGCGTCGTTGTGCGTGTGGATCCCGAGACGCGCATTCAGACGGCCCCGTGCTTGTGAGGTAATGCGTGAAATCTCGGAGGGCAATCGGCCGCCGTTGGTGTCGCAGAGGCAGATGCAGTCCGCCCCCGCCTTCTCTGCCGCCTGCCATGTGGCCAGCGCATACTCAGACGCATCCAGGAATCCATCGAACGCATGCTCTGCGTCGTATACCACCGTCCGGCCATGGTCTTTCAAGTACCGGATGGAATCGGCGATCATCGCTATGTTTTCGTCGGGCTTGACCCGAAGGACCTCATGGACGTGCAGCAGCCACGATTTTCCGACGAGAGTGATCACCGGGGTTTCGGCATCCAGCAACATCCGGATCTGCTCGTCGTTCTCGACCGCCACGGCTTTCCGGCGGGTAAAACCAAACGCGGAAATTCGCGCTGTTTTCCAGCGCCGCTTGCGGGCTTGGACGAAAAACTCCATGTCTTTCGGATTCGACCCCGGCCATCCACCTTCGATGGTGTGCACCCCAAACTGATCGAGCCGCTCGGCAATGCGCAGCTTGTCGGTCAGCGAAAAATTGATGCCTTCCCCCTGGGAACCATCTCGCAGGGTTGTGTCGTATATTTCGACTTGAGGTGCTTTCATGGATAAAAAAGAAAACCCCGTTCCGTCATCGCGGAACGGGGTTTTCAGAAAAAACTCGTTCAGCGGTGGCTCGGAATTTCGCGAATCAATTCAATCGAGCTCAGAATCGAAATCGCATCAAAACCACCTAACCAAGCAGCCGCACCGCCGGCAACTGCCTGCGTCGTCGAACCCGTCGAATTAGATGAACAAGAATGATCCACGAATCCCGACACTATTAGAATTGGAGCCGAGCGACAAGAGAATTAATTGAACACGTAATTTCAGTCTGGAAGAGAACGCTCGTCTCTTTGCAATGCTGGAAGTGGCCCAAGCGGATGCGGGCATAGCCTGCTGGGAATCCAAGTATCTCTATGAATACTGGCGACCCATTGGTGGCATTCGGGAGGCGGCAACCGACGCGAACCCCGACACGACGAGTATTTCTGATTGGGAACCACTTGGGGCACCCGGTGGAGGTCCGCCGCGAGATTTCACTCCGCCCTTTCCAGCTTATCCGTCCGGACATGCCACATTCGGGGCCGCCATTTTCCGCATCCTCGAACTCATCTGCGGCTCGGATGATGTGACGTTCACCGTGGTGTCGGAAGAGATTCCGGCAGCACCGCGAACCTTCTCAAGTTCGAGCAAAGCACCGGAGGAGAACGCCCGAAGCCGGATCTTTCTCGGCGTCCATTGGGATTTCGACGATATCCAGGGGCGGGCCATGGGGCGGAAGGTGGCGGACCAACTGTTCAGCAGCAGATTCACCCCGGTCCTACACGTTCAACCGAGAAAAGATCACCTCGATATTGCTTGGCCAGCCGGAGCAAAGAGTTATCGAGTAAAGTACAGCGCAGATCTGCAAGGGAGCCACTGGCTGTCGATGGACATGGCACCCGTGGTTAATGGGTTGGCACAATTCGTCAGCGTTCCGATGGCCGAAATCGGATTCTACAAATTGGGAATGCAAGTGCGGTAAGAAACAAGATGAGCACTCTGATGACGGGAACCTCCAGCCTCCAGCCTGAATCCTCGCCCGCATCGGCCGTGTTCAACAAGGCGGTCCAGAGAACCGGAGTCAGCCGATTCACTCCAAGACAAGTCGAACGTTGCCCTCGCGCGGGTCCGGTCGCTGACCTTTGCGTAGACCCTTGTGCCGAGGCGCAGATGTTGAAGTTCAAACCTTCGGTGTCCCTTGGGCCCGGAATGAAATTCGAGTCTATCGTGAACATCGAATCCGCGCCGGAGGGTGGGTTTTAACCACGCCAAGCCAGTGCTGCGAATTCTGATTGATGGCTTGGCTTTGCGGTTTTCGACGTCCGGGTAACACGGCGCTCGCTCGAACGGAGAAAGCGCGGACTGCAGTCCGCGACTACATGATTTCATCTCCCTTCCCAGTGGTGGTCAATTAGAATTTGTGGGGATATATTCAGGATTCATCAACTACCAGCAGGACCAATTCGGCCGACTCAGGCTGGAGGCGGGAGGCGGGAGGGTAAGATTTCCGGTTCATCTGAAGCAAAACAATGTATAGGTCGCAGCGTTCATTTCACGGCGACCTCTCTCCGGAACCCGCTTCCGGCGGTTGTCCCGGCATGGGATCCCCCTCGCAGGCGATGACAATGTGCCGAAGTGGTTGCCCCTGAAACGTGAACCCGCAGGCAATCGTTTGAGCGATCTTTGTCCCATCCGCCGGCGGAATTTCTCGCAGCGTTTGGTGTATCTGCGGATCATAAGGATCGCCGACCCGGGCCTCGTGGGGCACAAGCCCGATGCGACGACACGTATCCAGGCAGGCGGCCCGGAATTGACCCAACTGCTGAATCAGCTGCGGTTGACCGGAGCGGTTTGCCGCCTGGAAGAGGGCATAGGTATGATCGATGAGATGAACGATCACCTGGAGCAACTCGCCTTCGCCCCGGCGCAACTTGTCGAGTTCCAGCTGCGTTGTGCGGTTCTGGTGCTCCCGGGCTTTCGTCATCATTTCGGCAAACGCCTTCGATTCCGATCCCATGCGCGCGGAAATCTCGCCGGCACTCTGCACGGCTCGCGCCGCAGATTCACTGACGCCGTGCCATTGATTGGTGGCGTTGCGAATCTGGGTGGCCACAGCGCCGAGCTCCTGCAATTGCGCCGTCGCAGCCGCCAGATTGGCCTGCTCGTACAACTGCACGGCCGCACGGTGGTCGCGCAGGAATGGGATCACTCCCAGGACCGCCGCCACAATGCAGAGCGCAGACACCGCCCCGATCTCCCATCGATTCAACGGCAGCACCGCATGAGTCACCACGTAATAGGCCAACCCCACCAACAGGAGGTCAATAATGAGAAACGGCCACTTCATCACCCGCGGCGGTGTGTCATAGGTCATGACGTCCACTTTAGAAACCAGCAGGCCGGTCGGGGAAGGGATTTTCCGCTAAGAATTTCCAGGTCCGTCCGGATTCAGCCCGGGCGGAAGTTCATCAAAATCCTCAAAATCGCCGGGGACAAGCGGCCGGGAGATGCGGTTCTCCTCCTTGAACCACTGGCCCAAATCGATGAGCTTGCAGCGTCGGGAACAAAACGGCCCCCACCGCTCATCGGCAAACCAGTCGCCCCGCTCACCACAGTGGGGACACTTCACGTTCGGCCGATTTCGGTCTGTCATTTCACCGTAAATGCCGGAGGTCGTCGATGTTTTCAAGTGGATAGCGCGCAACACGTCGCAGCTGGGCGCATCCCGATGTTGTGGGCGCTCCCAACTCGCATTGCCCGCGATTTGCCGATTTTTCACGTTTGCCAACACGTGGGTGATGCTCGGAGCAAAGCTGCGGAGCAGCGCCCCGTAGTCGCGGACGGGAGTCCGCGCAAATAGGAACCATCGCCCTGTAGTCCATTGAGGGAGCCATGGGCTGAGCGTCAAACTCGATCAAGGCGTACCACAATCGCAACGCCCGACCCGTTATTACACCCAGTTGCCGCCGGGCTGGGAAGCCCGGCTCACAGGCGGGCAGGATGCCCCCCGCCACGTGGCGCCAGGCATCCCTGCCTGACAGTGAGGGCAGCTTCTAGCCGCCCGGATCTGAGCGTCAAACTCGATCGAGGCGTACCACAATCTCAACGCCCAGCCCGTTATTACACCCAGTTGCCGCCGGGCTGGGAAGCCCGGCTCACAGGCGGGCAGGATGCCCGCCGCCACGTGGTGTCAGGCATCCTGCCTGACACTGAGGGTGCTCCGCAGCTTAAGAGTGCACGTGTGCCAACAACTTCGGGATGCGCCCCATCGCAGCCGGGCGGGTTGGGGTCCTCCAATCGGGTCGAGCCAGAACTGGATGCAGTGAATACCGCGACCAAGGAAGGCGGCGCGCCCCTTAATGTGTCGTGATGACAAACGTGCCGGAGACGGAAAACGGATTCGCCGTGTAAGCCGTGCCGGAGACGGTGCCACTGCTGGCATTGTCGAAATTCAGGCGCAGCGTCATTGCAACCAAGTTGGAATACTCAATGGGCCAAAGCCGACCAGCGTAGGGCTCCTGTGTCCACGCGTAGCGGGTGATCGTTCCCGACGCACCCTTTGTGTAGGTGTAGCTGCCACCGTTCGTAGCGTCGAACTGGGTCGTAATTGTTCCGAGTTCATTAGCGAACAAAATCGTCAATGTCCGTCCGGAAACGTCGGGCGGCGCGAACGTCGATCCCGCGTACTGAATCTGAGCGACACGGAAGAACTCTCCCCGGTTGGTTGCCGGCGTCGAAATCCCACCCGGGACGGATGCATCGAGGGTGATGCCGAGAGGCTTCGCCGACCACGTTGTCAGGTTGGTTGAAGAGTAAAGGCGACTGTCCACATAGGCGGCACGGCCAAACAGTAAATTGACGTTGGTACCCTGCGCAGTGGCCGTGAGCGTGGGGTGGGTGACTGCGGGAAGCCCTTGGGCGTGGATGTTGAAAGCCTGTGACGCCACACCCACCCGGCGGATCGTGACGGTTTCGACCACGATGTTTGTCTTGGGTCTGTCGTTGACTGTCGGCACGCCATTGATGGAAAGGACGACATCCAACCCGCCGACCACACGACCAAGAATGGTATGCACGCCGTCCAGCCAGGGCGTCGCCGCCGCCGTGACAAAGAACTGTGACCCGTTGGAGTCGGGCCCCGAGTTGGCCAGCGACAGCACGCCCGCGGCGTCATGCCGCGATGCCGCGCTAAACTCGTCGATGAACGCGTAACCCGGGCCGTCGGTCCCCTGCCCGTTCGGCGACCCGCTCTGGTTCATGAAACCCTGGATGACCCGGTGGAAAATCAGGCCGTTATAAAATGAGTTCGTCCGGACCAAGCCCGTATTTAAGTCGAGCCACGCCTTCTGGCCCGTAGCGAGTCCGATGAAGTTCGCGACCGCCTTGGGCGCGACGGCGTAATCGAGCCGGCAGGTGAAGCTGCCGAAGCTCGTCTTGAAATCCGCGAAGATTCCATCCGTCTGGGCGACCAGACCGTTAGCACAAAAAAGGATCAGCCCGATCAGGCTAAGTAATCGATCCATCGTGCTCAGTAGACACGCTTTCGGCCACCGATTCAAGCCAGTGTCGCAGCCAGTGTCACGGCCGGCCGTTTGTGAGGAAAAGAGACGGGGGATA
This sequence comes from Pedosphaera sp., assembly GCA_009695205.1. GTDB lineage: Bacteria > Verrucomicrobiota > Verrucomicrobiia > Limisphaerales > UBA9464 > SIBK01. Next base: position 7,479 of record SIBK01000101.1, read on the forward strand.
GCGGGTCCCTGAAGCGATGCCCCCGTTGATTCATGCGAGCAAAGCCTTCACGACCTGGCCATGCACGTCGGTTAGGCGGAAATCACGGCCAGCGAGATGGTAGGTCAGCTTCTCATGGTCGAAACCGAGGCAATGCAGGATGGTTGCCTGTATGTCGTGAACGTGAACCGGGTTTTCCGCGATGTGAAACCCAAGATCATCCGTCGCGCCATAGCTCATCCCGGATTTGATGCCACCCCCGGCCATCCAAATGGTGTACGCTTGAGGATGGTGATCGCGGCCCAAGCTGCGGCCGAGCGCGGAGTTAGACTCGACCATCGGAGTGCGTCCGAATTCGCCGCCCCAGATGACCAGCGTGTCGTCGAGCATGCCAAGGCGCTTCAGGTCGGTGACGAGTGCCGCGCTCGCCTTGTCGGTCGCTCCGGCATTGCTTTTCACGTTGCCGGCGACGTCGCTATGCGCGTCCCAGCCTTCGTGATATATGTTCACGAAGCGCACGCCGCGCTCCATCATCCGGCGAGCGAGAAGGCAGGCGCGAGCGAAGGAAGGCTTCTCCGGATCGCAGCCGTAGAGCTCCAGCGTCTCCTTGCTTTCACTCTTCAATTCCATCAGCTCGGGTGCAGAGGTTTGCAGTTGGAAAGCCATTTCGTATGCCGCAATCCGCGTGGCGATTTCCGGATCGCCTTCCGTGTTCAGTCGGAGCTGGTTGATCGCTGTGACGGCGTCCAACGTGTCGCGCTGCAGCGTTGCGTCCACGCCGGAAGGGCTGCTCACATTGAGGATGGGCGGCCCCTGATTGCGGAAGCGCACACCGGCGTAAAGGGTGGGAAGAAAGCCACTCGACCAAAGCGCGGAACCGCCGCTCAAACCCCCGGCGGTACTCATCACCACGAATGCGGGCAGGTTCTGCGTCTCAGCACCCAATCCGTAGAGCGCCCACGAGCCGATGCTCGGCCGGCCCGGTTGTGAGAATCCTGTGTTGAAGAAAATCTGCGCTGGCGCGTGGTTAAACTGGTCCGTGTGAACGGAACGAATGAGGCAGATGTCGTCCACCACCGCCGCGAGGTGCGGCAACATCTCGGACAACTCCGCCCCAGACTGCCCGTGCTTCGCAAACTTGAAGCGTGGACCGAGCACCGCAGCGTCGGGCCGGATGAACGCGTAGCGCTGTCCGCCGATGACCGACGGCGGCAATGGCTGGCCTTCGAGCTTCGCGAGCTCCGGCTTGTTGTCGAACAGTTCGAGCTGGCTGGGTGCGCCCGCCATGAAAAGATGAATGACGCGCTTGGCCTTACCCGGGAAATGAGGTTTGCGCGGTGCAAGGGGAAGGATCGCAGTGCCACCCGCACTCACCCCACGCCCCGCGAGCGAGTCCGTGAGCAATCCGGCGAGCGCGATTTTTCCCAGACCGACGCCGCAGTCGCGAAGGAAGTGCCGACGCGTGACATCGAGGCAGTGGTGTTGTAGCGAGTTCATGGCTTAGCCTTTCGTAATCATCTCGTCCAAATTCAGAATGGCGCGGGCCAGGGTGGTCCACACCGCTCGTTCCGTAACGTCACCCGGACCCTCGCCCGCGATCCGCTTCGCGTCGAGGTCATGATTGGCGAAGCGTTGCTTCTGAGCCTCCAGAAATTTCGCAAGCACCGCGACTTCCTCGTCCGTCGGCGGACGTGTGACGCAGAGGCGGAACGCGTCGCGGATCCGCGCTTCGATCGTGCCACCTCCCGAAGCCAATATCCTGCCCATGGCCTGTGCGACTTCGACGAAGAACACGTCGTTTAGCAGGGTCAACGCCTGCAGCGGCGTGTTCGATACGTCGCGTCGCGCCACGCACGATTCGCCCGTCGGCGCGTCGAACGTGTTGAACATTGCAAAGGGCGCGGTGCGTTTCATGAACGTATAGACGCTGCGACGATACCGGTTTTCGCCCGGGCTTGTTGGCCAGCCCGGGCTGCCGAAGGCGACTTCCGTCACCCCTGCAGGTTGCGGCGGGTAAACACTGGGCCCACCCATCTTTTCGGAGAGCAGTCCGCTGGCCCGGAGCGCGGCGTCACGAATAATCTCCGCCTCCAACCGCACATGGGGTCCGCGCCCAAGCAGTCGGTTTTCAGGATCCCTCGCGAGTAATTCTGGTGTTGCGCGTGAGGACTGTTGGTAGGTCGCACTCATCACGGTGAGTTTGTGCAGCGTCTTCAGCGACCAGCCGCTTTTCATGAATTCCACGGCCAGCCAATCGAGCAGTTCGGGATGCGATGGCGCCTCACCCTGAAACCCGAAGTCTTCCGTCGACCGCACTAACCCGCGGGCGAAGAACGCCTGCCATTGGCGGTTCACGGTGACGCGCGCGGTCAGCGGATTGTTTGTCGAGATCAGCCAGCGCGCGAACCCGAGACGATTACGAGGCAGGGTGCTAGGAAAAGGCGCAACGGCGGAAATGACGCCCGGGTCGACGCGCTCCGTCGGTTGGAGGAATTCTCCTCGCTTATGAATGAATGTCGGGCGGGGGTTCTCTGGCAAACGCTCCCGCATCACCATCGTGGTTGGGTGCACAGCCGGCTTACGCAATTGCTCGATCTCTTTGCGCGCGCCGACGAGTTCGGGCGTGGTGAGGAGAAACTGGTCGCGCAACCTCTGCCGCTGAACAGCGCTGAGTTGATTGTCAGGAATTTGCAGGAGCCACTGGATTTCCTCCGGCAAGATTTGCGCCTGCGCGCCGCCTGGATGAGTCGTCACGGAAATCCGGAACCGCCCGAGCGAACAGGCATAATGTCGACCGAACCCCATTTTGAGTTGCAATTCACCCACGTCGGCGAGCAGTTCGGCGAGCACGAAAACCGCCTCGTGCCGCTCTCCTTCGCGATCGGCAGTGGACCAACCGGTCTGTGGGTCGTCATCGATCGCCAGCGCCGCGCTGGCGCTACTACCGAAATTATTCTTCGCGTAGCTCTCCGTCGCGCGCGCAAACTTCACCGCCTTGCCGTTGGCGGAAAGTTGAAAGTTGCCCATAAAAAAATCACCCTTCGGTCCCTCGTAATAGCTCATGCCTGGCCCATGCCGCGGCAATCGATCATCGGGCAGCGCTTCCAGCCGCATTGCGGTGATGCCGCGCAATTCCGTCCGAAACTTCAGCTCGTAGGTGTCGCTCTTGGTGATGTCCCCGCTCGCGAAAACGGAGTCGTCGGACTCCACGGTCAACAAAGGCATATTGGATTTCGCTTCCACCGGATGCAGCGGCATCCAGTGGACCGAGGCCCCTCTCTCGCGCGTGAGCCACGCTGTGAAATTCATCTCCATCGCCTCCCGACGACGTTCCTCCAGTGGACGAATGTCCGAGACGGGTGCTCCTACGCTCAGACGCGCTCGGCCGATGGTATGTTGCCCGCCAAATTGCTGATCAAGCTTCACAACGAACCGAATCCCGCCGACGAAGTTCACCGGCTGCTCAAACGTGAACGTCGCTGAATGGGACGCATTGAGCTTCTTGCCCTCGGCATCGACAGCCCAACCCGTACCGGCTTTTCCGTCGAACGCGTTGGTCACGGGAAACTCCTTCTGCTCCACATCCGCGCGGGCGCTGACGAGCTTCACTGATTGCGCCTGTTCCGGCGAATTCTTCGGCGCCGCGGTGACGGATATTTCGGTGAGCACGAAGTTGCCGTGCTTCACGCGACCGGGCCCCTTGTTCGGCAGCCGATCGTCCGTCAGCGCTTCGAGCCGTAGCGTGTTGATGCCGGGGAGATCGGTGTCGAGCACGAGTGTGTAGTTGTCCGTGTCCGGGCTCTTGCCCGAGAACAGCGCCGAGCCATCGTCGAGCAGTATCGCCGATTCGCCGCTAGAAGCTTTCGCGCTGACAGGCCTAAGGGTCTGCCACACGCTGCTTTCCAGGGGATATTTGCCCGGCAGTTCCACCAGGAGCTTCGAAACCTTCTCGAGATTGGCGCGGTGCAAGGTCTCCGAATCAGGCTCGGGTAGATCATAGTCGGGTTCGTCCGCATTGTTGAGAAACGCCATCATTTGGTAATACTCCCGCTGGGAGATCGGGTCGTATTTATGCGTGTGACACTGCGCGCAGCCCACCGTCAGCCCCAGCCACGTGGCACCGGTCGTACCAACGCGGTCGGCGATGGCGTGATAACGAAACTCCAACGGATCGATACCGCCCTCCTCGTTCAACATCGTGTTGCGATGGAATCCAGTGGCGACGATCTGATCTGGGGACGCATTCGGCAGCATGTCCCCCGCAATCTGCTCGAGGGTGAACCGGTCAAATGGCATGTCGGCGTTCAGCGACTGGATAACCCAATCCCGCCACGGCCAAATGGTGCGTTGTCGATCTTTCTCGTAACCGTTCGAATCTGCGTAACGGGCCAGATCCATCCATCGCCGCCCCCAACGCTCGCCGTACCGCGGCGAAGCGAGCAGGCCGTCGACAAGTTTCTCGTAGGCATCGCCGGACCGGTCGTCCACGAACGCGTCCGCTTCCTGCGGCGTCGGAGGCAATCCAATGAGGTCAACATATACCCGCCGAACGAGCATATAACGGTTTGCGGATGCGGAGGGCGCGAGCCCTTCCTTCTCGAGCCGCGCGAGCACGAAATGGTCGATTCCATTGCGCGGCCACTCGGCGTGCTTCACCCGCGGCAACGGCGATTGGACAGGGGGCACGAAGGCCCAGTGCTGTTTGTACTCCGCGCCGGCGTCAATCCAACGCCGAAATGTTTCTTTCTCGGCGGAGGTCAGTGGATTTTTCGCGCTCGGCGGCGGCATCACCTCTTCTGCGTCCGACGTAAAGATCCGTCTCACCAACTCGCTCTCGGCAGGTTTGCCCGGCACGAGGGCAAGCGCACCGGACTTCGCGGGTCGGAGCGCCTCCTCCCGCACGTCGAGTCGTAACTTCGACTTTCTCGCCGCGTCGTCGGGACCGTGGCACTTTAGACAATGCCGCGACAAGAGAGGCCGCACGTCGCGCCTGAAGTCCGGAGAGCCTGCGTCAGCCGCGCTCAGAGACAACTGAACCGCGCCGCCCAAGGCCGCAGCGAGGAATAAAATGTTTCGTTTGTTCATAAACAACCCCGCTTCATCGGGAAGACGCTTCCCGGTATTCCGTCCGCAGGTACCACTTGGAAATAGTGCACCACAGTCGCCCCTGCGGGGGCGCGGGTCCAGTCGGTTTTCTTCGCCCCAGCAAACGTCGGAATCCATTGGCCGCGGCGGGCCCGCCGAGAACCGGGTTGCGGCAACGGAAAAAAACACGAAAACCGGCCGCCTGCCATGCGTGGAAGAGAATTGATGCGCGCTTCATTCGGCCGTTTTCTCCGTGGCACCCCTGACGCACGCCGACCACTTCCCTGAAAAATTCCTTCCCTGCCGGGCTCCCATCCGCAAACTCCACGGCTTCATGAATTCATCAATCATTCGAATCGCCGCGCTCGCCGGGGACGGCATTGGACCGGAAGTGATGCGCGAGGCTTTCAAAGTTCTCGAGACCGTTCGAAAAAAATATCAACTGAAGCTCGAGGTGACCGAAGCCCCAGTAGGTTGGGCAGGGATCGATGCCGCGGGCAAGGCGCTGCCCGATGCCACCCTTGACCTGTGCCGCCGATCCGACGCCATCCTGTTCGGGTCCGTCGGCCTCCCGGACCGCGATCCCACTCTCGCAAAGGAAGAACGGCCCGAGCGTGCGGCCTTGCTCCGTATTCGCAAGGAGTTCGGCCTGTTCGCCAACCTTCGCCCGGTCCAACTCCCCAAGGTTCTCGCCTACGCCTGCCCCCTCCGTCCGGAGCGGCAAGGCGACGGGATCGATATCCTCGTCGTCCGTGAACTCACCGGAGGAATGTACTTCGGTCAGCCCAAAAAGACTGAAGAAATTCCCGGGGGCCACCGAGCGATCGACACGATGGTGTACACCACGCCCGAGATTGAACGGATCACGCAGGTGGCGTTCCAAGCCGCTCGACTGCGCCGGAAGAAGGTCACCAGCATCGACAAGGCGAATGTGCTCGAGAACGGGGTGCTTTGGCGGGACGTGGTCAGCCGCATCGGACGGGAGTATCCGGACATCACCCTGGAACACATGTTTGTAGACAACGGAGCGATGCAATTGATGTTACGACCGACGCAGTTCGACGTCATGCTATGCGAAAATATGTTTGGAGACATTCTCAGTGACGAGGCCGCCGCACTGGCGGGTTCGCTCGGAATGCTTCCAAGTGCCAGCCTGGGAGCGACGACGGCGGGACGCACCTTCGGCTTTTACGAACCGGCGGGAGGGACCGCCCCCGACATCGCCGGCAAGAACCTCGCGAACCCCATCGCCCAGATCCTTTCGGTCGCCCTGCTGTTCCGATACAGCTTTGGCCTGACCGACGCCGCGACTGCAATCGAAGCAGCCGTCGGCAAAGTGATCGTCGCCGGACTTCGAACCGGCGACATTTTCAATCCAGCCGATCCCGTCGCCCGCAAGGTGGGAACGCGTGAGATGGGCGACGCAATCGTCGCGGCGATTTAACTCGCGGCCGCAGCGCGTGGCATTCCTACGACCCTATTCGCGGGGATCGGCGAAGTCCGTTTTGCCAGCAAAGTTTCCAGACCATAAAAAGGGCCTCCTGGACAATGCCTCCGGACATTTTGGAGGAACCTTGAAAACGATCCGTGAAAATGATCGGCACCTCGGCAATCTTCATTCCTTTTCGCCAGACGCGGTGGGTCAACTCAATTTGAAAGCTATAGCCATTGGACTGCACGGTGGGGAGGTTGATGGCGGCGAGGGTTGCCCGTCGAAAGCATTTGTAGCCACCGGTCGGATCACTGACCGGCATGCCGGTGATGAGCCGAACGTACCGGGCCGCACTCATGCTCAAGAGCAGTCGCTGCAGGGGCCAGTTGATCACCCGTATCCCATTGCTGTAACGGGAACCGACCACGAGGTCCGCTTTTTGCTCGCGGGCCGCATCGAGGAAGCGTGGGATATCGTCCGGATTGTGCGAAAAATCTGCATCCATCTCGAATACAAACTCGTAGGAGTGCTCTAAGGCCCATTCAAATCCCGCGATGTAGGCCCGCCCCAGACCGTTCTTTTCCGGCCGATGCAGGACGTGAATCCGCGAGTTCCGAGCGGCGATTTCGTCTGCCAGTCGCCCCGTGCCATCCGGCGAGCTATCGTCCACGACGAGCGCATCCACCGCCACGGGCAACGCCATGAGACGCTGAACGATGCCCGGTAGATTCTCCCGTTCGTTGTACGTGGGAACGATGATGAGCGACTCGACTGCCATCTGTGACCCAGGGACAGTGCGGTAGAGCCGTCCGTGGAACAAGCGCGAGTTCTGGGATGTCAGCAGTTCACCCCAAGAAACCGGCGGGTCGCCCCCAAACCCAGCACACACGCTTGGCGGTTCGCCGTTCTATGGCACTCTAGCGATCCGATGGACCAGCCCATGCCAACTCCTGCTGCTGCAAGGAAGACGTACGTTCGCGCAGTCGGACCCCGACTGCGGATTCTCCTGAACGTCGTCTGGGGACTCCTTGCCGTATTGGGCGCCAATTCCGCTTACCTGCAGGCCATCACGATCATCGAGTGGTTCGAACGGAACCGGGGGGTGAGTTATCAGAATTATTTCTATCAGCTGCAGTTTCTGGCGCACCTCATCCTTGGCGGCCTGTTCATCCTCCCATTCATCGCTTTCAATATCTTCCACATCCGGAATTCGTGGAACCGGTCCAACCGAAAGGCTGTCTGGGTCGGGTACGTCCTATTCGGCATCAGCCTCGTGTTGCTGAGCTCGGGAATCGTGCTGATGCGATTCGAAGGTCTCGAAGTGCTGCAGGTGAAAAACCCGACGGCCCGTTCCGCTTCTTACTGGGCTCACGTGATCACGCCGTTGCTCTGCATCTGGCTCTACATCCTTCATCGTCTGGCCGGCCCCCGGATCCGCTGGAAGGTCGGAATCACTTGGGTCTCAGCCGTGGGAGCAGCGGTCGTCGGCATGATCGCTCTCCACCGGCACGACCCCCGCGTGTGGAACGTCCGCGGCCCGAAGGAGGGGGAAAAATACTTCCATCCCAGCAGCGCCCGCACCGCCACCGGCAACTTCATTCCCGCCGCAAAGTTGATGAACAACGAGTACTGCCTCGAGTGCCATAAGGATGTCTACAACGGATGGCTCCACTCCGCCCACCGCTTCAGCTCGTTCAACAATCCGTTCTACCTCTTCACCATTCAGGAAACGCGCGCGCAACTCCTGGCCCGGGATGGGTCGGTGCAGGGTTCCCGCTGGTGCGCCGGATGCCACGATCCCGTCCCGTTCTTCAGCGGCGCATTCGATGATCCGCAATTTGACGTCAAGCGGCATCCCACCGCAATGGCTGGCATCACCTGCGTCACCTGCCATTCCATCACCACCCTCGAAGGCTCGGACAAGGGCCATGTCGGCAATGCGAACTATACGATCGAGGAACCGGTGCACTATCCGTTCACGTTTGCGGAAACAAACTCGCTCCTCTTTTTCCTCAACAAGCAGCTCGTCAAAGGCAAGCCCGCTTTCCATAAGAAAACTTTCTTGAAGGATTTCCACAAAACCGCCGAGTTTTGTTCGACCTGCCACAAGGTCGGTATTCCTTACGAGGTGAATCACTACAAGGAGTTTTTACGCGGCCAGAATCATTACGACGGCTACCTGCTCTCGGGGGTATCCGGTATCAATGCCCGCAGCTTCTACTACCCCGAGATCGCGAAAAAGAATTGCGCGGCATGCCACATGCCATTGCAGAAGTCGGATGACTTCGCAGCCCGCTTCTACGGCACCAATGACACTCTGTCCGTCCACAATCACCTGTTTCCCGCCGCGAACACCGGCATCGCACACGTGCGCGATATCACTCCAGAGGTGCGAGCCGGGATCCTCCGCCAGCATCAGGAAATGCTCAAGGACTCGGTCCGCCTCGATCTTTTCGCTCTGAAGGAGGGCGGCGCGGTGGACAGCCCACTCCAGGCACCCCTGCGGCCGCGCGTCCCACCCCTCAAGCCCGGGCGCACGTACCTTTTGGAAGCCGTGCTTCGCACCCTGAAACTGGGACACCCCCTCACTCAAGGAACCACCGATTCCAATGAACTTTGGGTCGACGCCCGCATGAGCGATGACGCCGGCCGAGTGATCGGGCGCAGCGGCGGCATGGGTCTCCACGGCGAGGTCGATCCTTGGTCGCATTTCGTCAATGTGTATATGCTGGATAAGAACGGGAATCGTATCGCTCGCCGGAATGCCCAGGATATTCTTGTGCCGTTGTATAACAATCAGGTTCCGCCGGGAGCAGCGCATGTCGTGCACTACCGCTTCACCGTTCCGCCCGAACAACGGGCACCACTGACTGTGGAGGTAAAGCTAAACTACCGAAAATTCGACACGATCTACTACAATCATGTCTACGCCTCAAACTACTTGTTTGGGGGTCCATTTATCCTGACCAACGATCTGCCGATCACGGTGATGGCCTCGGACCGGATCACCTTCGACATCGAAGGCGGCACGGCGCGTCCGACGCAGAATCCGCCCTCTGCCATTCCCGAATGGCAGCGCTGGAACGACTACGGCATCGGCCTGTTCCTCAAGGGCGACAAGGGAAGCGAGAAGGGCGAACTGGTGCAGGCCGCCCAAGCGTTTCAACAGGTGGAAACCCTCGGACGCGCCGACGGCCCGCTGAATCTCGCCCGCGTCTATTTTAAGGAAGGACGGCTCACCGACGCTGTCTCCGCACTGCAGCGGGCCAACGATACCAATCGATTCAATCCGCCCGGCAACCGCTGGACCATCGCCTGGCTCAACGCGCTGGTGAACAAGCAGAATGGATTCCTGGATCCGGCCATCCAGGAACTCACCAGCATCCTGGAGGACCGCTACCCGGCGCTCGAAGCCCGGGGCCTAAACTTCAGTCGCGACTACGAAGTGATCAATGAGCTGGGACAAACTTTGTTCGAACGGGCCAAGATGGAGCGATCCGATCCGGCGCGGCAGAGGGAATTCCTGCTCGCCGCCGTGCGCCGGTTTATGAATACCTTGGAGATCGATACCGAAAACGTCGCGGCCCACCATAATCTCGGCCTCATTCACGGACTCCTCGGCAACCGCGACCAAGCGGAGCTTCACCGGAAACTGCACGACCGCTACCGCGAAGATCCCAATGCCCGGGATCAGGCGGTCTCTGCAGCCCGACGACGCGATGCCGCGGCCGATCACGCCGCGCAAGCAATCGTCCTGTATGAATTGCAGCGCGCGGGAGCGCTGGAGCTTCCACCCGCCAATTTGCATCTTGGAGAAGTGAAATGAACGCTCGCCCTATTCAGTCCACGGTCTACACGTCTCCATAACGTGAGTTCCACCCCTGACCCGACCGCCTGAAGTGGATCGTCGCTACCCCCTCATTGTCATGCCCCCTTCCCCCTCATCCCCAACGCCCGAGCCCGAGGAAATCGTCGTCCAAGACGAGGCCGCCCTGGGACGCGGCCTCCGGCTGTCCGCGATCCTCCTTGGTGTACTGATCACGTTGAGTGGCCTGGGCTATTACCTACTAAGCCTCCCGAAAAAGGCCGGACCGTTTAAGATCACAAAAATCTCGGCTCCCAACCAGATCACCAACGCCGCCCGCGCCGACATTCCACGCGTGGTATTCAAAGACATTACGGCCGAAGCAGGAATCCGGTACCGTCACAATAATGGCGCCACCGGCGAGAAGCTATTGCCAGAAACGATGGGCGGTGGCGTCGCGGTCCTGGATTTTGACAACGACGGTGACCCGGACCTCCTGCTCGTGAATTCCTCCCCCTGGCCATGGAAGCAAACCTCTGCGGAGGCTCCAC
>SIBK01000018.1 GCA_009695205.1 Pedosphaera sp.
AGGTGTTCGAGAACCTGCTGTCCAATGCGGTCAAGTACTCGCCGCCGGAGAAGAGTATTTTCGTGCGTCTTGCCATGAACGCGGATGGTGTCCGTTTTGAGGTGCGGGATGAGGGGCCTGGATTGAGCGCTGAAGATCAGAAGAAACTCTTTGGCAAGTTCGCCCGCCTCAGCGCCAAGCCGACCGGCGGCGAACATTCGACGGGCCTCGGATTGTCGATCGTCAAACGCATGGTCGAGTCCATGGATGGCAAGGTCTGGTGCGAGAGCGAATTGGGCCGGGGAGCCACGTTCATTGTCCAGTTTCCTTCTCTTGAACTACCAACCTTTGCTTAAGTTAATGCATTTTTTGGAGTGCGCCGTCAGCCTCCATTTCCCCCTCTTTCGGCCGCAACCCACTCTCCAGCCCACCGTTTGTCGGTCGCCAGCCTCTAAATCCCCTTGCTATCCCCCGTTAAAGGCAGAAAATAATCAAAATTGACCCCATTCAATAAACTAAATCTCCCTAATCGCAGAGCGTCAATAAACCGATGTCCTAGCAATTCATGCCAAGGAAAATCACTCGATCATTCATTCACCAGAAAAGGAAAGAAAAGAAACCCCTAAAGTATATCCTCGGTATCACCGCGATCATCGCGCTAACCGCAACCGTTCAAGCGCAATCGGTTCTTACCATTCAACCCTCTGTGGCAACAGAGATTCCCATTGGAGTCGTCGTGAGTCGAGTCAACGTCAATCAGCGTGTGATGCTCGGACGAAACTACGTGCTTGAATCTTCAGCCGACCTCACGAATTGGGCTGCTACAGGCCCGGCGTTCACTGCTCGGAGTGAGAATAGCACTACAGAATTCGTGGTAGGACAAATCAGGCGGTTTTTCAGGCTACGACAAATTGATAGGACAGTCACCGAAGTTTTCATCAATCTTGCGTCAACACTTCCACTTTCTCATACTACCGTTTCCGATCTCCTCGGTGTTATTTCTGGTCCAACGCAGCCAACAGATTCGTCGGCGCCAACGTTAACGATGCAGCTTCAAGATATTGGCGTCACGAGCATTCGCAATAATGATTATTACGATGATCGGTTGGACATTGAGCAAATCTTCAATTGTGGTGGGTCGACATATCCATCGTGGGAAGGATATGATGCAAATGATGAGAAGAACTATAATTGGACATAAAGTGATGCGTTAGTGAAAGTCATTCACGCTGGTGGGTTCGATTTGATGCTTCGACTTGGAGGCGAATGGGAGAATGGAGAGCGCCATCATGATTTTAAGGGCCCGCAAAATGTAACACAGGAAGCTAACTGGATTATTGCGGCAACGAAGGTTGCACAGCGATATGCAGGAAAATATACGTACCTTGATATTTGGACAGAATATCCTGGGGCACATTTTTGGGATAGATCGAATAAAGAATTCAATGCGTTTTATGTGAAGGCGTATAAGGCGATTCATACTGCGTTGCCAACAGCGAAACTCGGAGGCCCTGGATTTAACGCTGTGACGTCGCGACTTTTGGCCGATGCTTCTTCAACAAATGCTGCTATAAGTTTTTTGCGATCGTTATATATAGCTGGTGTTGCACCAACGTGGCTTGGTTGGCATGATTTTAACAACACGCCGGAAGACTTCCGTACGGAAGAGCTTGCATATCGTTCGCTGTTGAATGGAACGGGGACTTTTGTATCGATGCCATGGGCGGGAACGGGATTTTTTGTGAAGGCGGAGCTTTTGGTTGAGGCCTATGGTTCGGGGCAATTAGATAACACCGCGGCTCTTACTCCTCTCCCTGATGATGTATTGAATGCCATTCATAATGGTGGACGTGGAGCGACGCAGATTGTGGCGACGTGGATGAATTTGCAAGCAACAGATGCGAAAGGTGCGTTTTATTATCGTTTTTCCGATCCAAAATCAACGCCAGGTCCAACGGGAGATATTAGGAACGGCACAGGTTGGTACGGACTGTTTTACGGAGATAGTGTTGGAACATATAAGCCTTCAGCATATGAAATTTGTATGATTTCAACCATGAAAAAGAAATACCCAACGCTTAAAACTATCGCAACGCCAGAAGAAACAAAAGTTGACGGTGTGTACGTCACTACAGCGACGTCCCATTTGGATATGTTCCACGGGCTCCTTGACCGTGATTTGGCGATTCTTGTCGCAAACAATAGCGATACAAGCTATGCATGGTCGCCGTCCGACGTGTCGATTCTTTCAGGAAAAACTGTCACCGTTTCCACTGTTTCAGATACTGCGGACGGAAAAACTGCCGTCACTCACCTCGGAATTGCGTTTCAGCTTGACCCTTGGAGTGTGCAGCTGATTGAAGTTAAATAGAGCTCTTTCATTGCTTTTTCTTCACTTTTTGTTGATGATTTTAATGACAAAAGTGGGAAAAAGTGGTATGCTTTTTTAGGTAATTTGGCTTCGACTTTCGAAGATCAGAGTTTATCGGTCACAGCGCAACCGTATTTCTCCGGTGATTGCGTATCCTCTTTGGGAGTTTGACGAAGGACGAGGGACGAGAAAGTTTATTGATAGGACATCGGTTTATTGACGTTCCGCGATTAGGAGATCTGGTTTATTGAATCGGGTGAATTTCGATCACATTTCCCCTTTAACGGGCGGTAGCAAGGGAATTTAGTGGGTGATGACCGACAAACAGTAGGCTGGAGAGGGGGTTAAGGCCGAAAGAGGGGAAAATGGAGGCTGATGGAGGTGTTTTTGGCAATATTGAGACGCGATAGTGACTACTGATCGTGTTCAAGATCAGTTGGTTATCACGTTCTCGTAGTCTGGCATCGGGTCGGAGTCGATCGGGAATTGGGGGTCCGGCTGCGGGGTATCCGCAGAGGGGGGCGGACGAGCTGGGGCGAACTTCGCAGGCCCGCACCCGAGGTTGAGATGGCGCAGGATCTTTTCGATGACGCTGGGATTATCAATGACCGCGATGATCCGAATCGTCTTGTGACACTCGGGGCATTCCAAGGGGTCGGTGTGCCAGGCTTGCCGGATCAAGTCGCGCCATTTACGGGAGGGAAACTTGGTTGGCGCAGAGTTGTTCGCGTTCGGCGCGGTTTTCCGGTGGCACGGAACGGCCGGAGTGAACGTTGAAGCCGGAAAGTTTCCAGGTCTTCATGCGGGCAACCGGTTCTGGGGAGATGAGTTTGTGGGCGAGCAGTTCCTTGAAAACTCGATTGCGAAAGAGTTCGAGAGAACGCTGTCAGAGATCTCCGGAGCGAGTTGGAAGGTGTCGTCGGAATCGAGCAGACCGTCGGCGACGAGAGCATGAACGTGAGGATGAAAATCGAGGTATTGGATTCGGCAGTGATCGCATCGGACCCGGGCGAAGCCACATTCCAGTGTGCCGCAGTCGAGGAATTTCCCGAAGACATCGGTGACAACGGGGCGAAGGGGGCCGTGTTTGTGTTCATAGGCGTCGGTATAAATGGCTACGAACGTGTCATGGTGGCGATGAACACATTGCCACAGGGGAGATTTTCGCGGATTTCGAGTTATGTAGGTCCTTACATGCGACACGAGGTCGCAGGGTAAACAACCGAGTGAGGATCAGGATTTCAGGCGGATGGCGGATTTACAATCTCCGGCAACTTCTCATCGCCTTCCGGCTCTTGTCACTAGAGTAACATAGCGTCCTTTATGATTCACTTTCCGGGCGGAAGGGGTAAGTGGTGTCGGCCGTTGCCGTAAGCGCTTCCAGATAGGGATAACGGGTTTTTCCTATTCACGAATGCAATGGTCATCCTGTGCATTCAACCTCTTACAAGTTCCAACTCGGGCAGTTTGAACTGATTTAGATCAAGGAGATCATCCTCACCGATCGGGAATTCCGAGGGCGGTTCACCGTTACGCCCACAGTCGCCCACAATTTTCAGTTCGTCGCACAGCTTTGGCCAGTCTTCTGCGCAGTCACGCTCTTGCCGGACCTGGATTTCATTCCCCTCGCCACGCGCCGCCTTCTCCCAGCGCACGACGTTGACCGCAAGGACTTCTCCCGAATCCACCGGTGCCAATTCCCGACGGATACGCTGCCCACGCAGACAGATGGTTGCCGCGTCTTCCTTGGTGGCGACCCGGTCAAACATGGCTTCCTCGATCGAGTTCTTATGCAGGACGCAATAGATCCGCAGGCCCGGCCGGCTGTTGATTCGGTCCACTCGGCTGCGGGCTTGGTGCAGAGTGCCGAAGGAGTATTCGAGACTGAGGATTATCTCGTTGGCGCAGTTGGAGACGAATGGCCGGCGGCGCACTTGATGCCCATCAGGTTGACGCAAGTCTCCCCGTTTTTGAACCGTCGCGCCTGTTGCTAGTGCTGATCGGCCGGAATCGTCGAATCGATCCTAAAGGTGGCGATGCCCGCTTGGCAGAGCAGGTCATGGAGCGTACGAGATTGGCCCACTCGGGTGCAGATGACATTCACCTGTTCGCCCCTTCCAAGGATTTCCCGGATCAGCTCGAGGGCGGTGAGTATCTTCGGGTTGAAGTTCGAGGAGACCGGCGGACCACCGAAGCGGAATCCGGCCGGGTCGGCTGCGGAGAAACTTTTTGTTTACGACGCCACTGCCGAAGATCCGCAAGGGGAAAAAGTGGTGTACGTACTCCTCCAAGGTCCTGACGGGATGACAATCGATTCTACGACCGGGATTGCGCAATGGACTCCGCCGAGTTCGTTGCGGGGACAGGTTATTCCGGTTTGCATCGCGGCGTCCGACGGGATCTGCGGCCCGAAGGTCGACCAGAGCTTCAGTCTGGGGATTGGTGAAACTCCGCCGCTGGGCGGGTTTATGAACTTTTCGTCCGCCTGTAAACTAATGTAAACTAATGTAAACTAATGACCTGTCCCTTTATCCCTGTGTCCTTTTATTATGACACGGATGCGGCAGGCTTTTACGGATTGCCCATCGCGGAGAATCTGCCCCTCAGCGGGACGGGAACCTACCTATGGAACCCCTCGCCCGACCTCCCTTCCGCGAATTATTACGTCTATGCCGTTGCCGATGACGAGAAGAACGTCCCCGTGCATCGGTACGCCGCGACGAAGATTGTGATCGTCGACCCAAAAGCGCCGGTCACGCCGAGGAATTTCCACGTGCAGCCCGGAGGTGAGAATAGTCTGCTTGTGACATGGGATCCGAACAGCGAACCCGATCTGCATGGTTATCAAATCAATTACGCTGTCGATGCCGGCGCTGGAACGGAATTGACCGAGGTGGTGGATGCGGGAAATCGTAATTGGGCTAACCGGTCCGCAATACGCCAATGCGTTGTTTACGATAGATGATGAAGGGAGGTTGGTCGGCCATGGCAAATATAGCGGCATGCTGTGTGTTCAGCTAGCACCCATGGGATTGAGAAAGCCTATGAAGAAGTCAGCGGCGGAAAGGTGTCAAGGAAGTGTGTCTGAACTGTGGCGGACGAGTGCTTGGCGTTTCCGCATCCGTCGGCCATCATGGGTCGACGCATGAAGAACATCGTTTATTTCGATCTGGAAACTCAAAAGTCCGCCGATGACGTGGGCGGTTGGGACAAGATCCGCGATATGCGCATGAGCATTGGAGTGACGTACAGCACGGCGCGCGGCGCCTACGAGATTTACACAGAGAAACGGGTCAACGACCTGATACGGGAGTTGCAGCGGGCGGATCTTGTCGTTGGGTTCAACAATCTCCGATTCGACTACGAGGTGCTGCACGGGTACACGGTGTTTGACCTCACTCAGGTACCGACTTTAGACATGCTGGTGGAGGTGCAACGGATTCTGCAGCACCGACTTTCCCTGGATTCCATTGCCTCAGCGACGCTGGGGCTCGAGAAGACCAGCGAGGGATTGCAGGCACTGGCTTGGTTCAAGGAAGGTCGGATGGCGGAAATTGCCGAGTACTGTTGCTTTGACGTGAAGATCACCAAGCTTGTCCATGAATACGGGGCGGCGCATCGGCAGCTATTTTACAAGAATCGATTCGGAGCACGACTCACTGTGGCGGTCAATTGGTGACGTCCTCCTCCAGATCAGCGGTCTTTAAGGCGCCCCGGTCGGGCATGAAAAGGTAGACGAGTCCTCCGAGGGCGGACCACGAAAGGTTTACCGAGTAGCCGAGGAGGGAAAGGGTCACGGCTTCCGACGGTTTCACACCCAGCATGGGAACCGCCAGCAGGTAGAAGAACAAGTTCTCCCTCACTCCCAGTCCGCTTGGCGTCACGGGGATGGCGGCGATACAAATGATCATAGGCACCACCATCCAGAGGGTTTTGGAAGGGATCGCAATATGTAAACCCCAGGCGAGGACAGCGAAGCTGCCGACGAGCAGAAGATTGATCAGCAGCGACCATGCCGCCATCGATCGGGTGAAGCCTGAATGAAGTCCAAACAACCGGCAGGCAGCGAGCGCGCGTCCAACAGATCCTCCCATCGGCAAGTGGCGAAAGAATCGGGCAATGCGTCCCTCGTGATGCAGGGCATCGGTATGGAACGCGATGACTACTACGCCGCCGGCGGCAATCGCCATCGCGCCAATTACCGCGCAGGCTCCTGCGTATCGTTTGTACTCAACGATCAAGGGGATGTTCCACGGCATCAGGACCACGGCAAAGACCAGCAGGGCGAGAATTCCGATCAGGCGGTCGACAAAGACACTGAGCACAGCCTCCGCCTTCTTGTGATGAGTCGTTCGCGCGGCGTACCAAGCCTTGATCACATCGCCCCCAGTTGAGCCAAGGAGGAAGGCGTTGAAAAAGTGAGCAACGAACGCGATGCGGGTTGTTTCGCGAAACGACAACTCCAATCCCTGGATGCGCATCACCTGACGCCACCGCAATCCACCGAAGAGAACGAGCAGACCGCATTGTACAAACGCGGCGGCGAGGGCGAGTGGATTGATTCGCCGGGTCATCGCCCAGAGTTCCCAGGGACCGCGGGTCCACGCGAGGCTGCGTTGTTCCCATTTGGTCAGGGACGCCCAGTTGCCGCCGGTTTCGCTGAGGTAGAGTTGGGCCTCGTTACAAAAAATGACGTGGAATATCCAAAGGAGCAGCAGGCCGCAAACCGCGATGCGCACGAGTTGCCCGGCCGTCCCACGCCATCCTTGAGCAGACTGGGGCCGGGTGGTGCTTGTCGCCCCACAGGACATGATCTCTGGGAACGGGCGGGAGTTTTTGGCTGGTGCGACGATGAAAGGTGGATGGGAAGCTATTCCGGGCCCCAGAGAGAACGGATGATCTCAAATCCGCGGCGAACGTCTTCGGTCGTCACCCCCGGGCTCAATTCCACGACCTTGATATGCTCCGGTTTAACGAATACCGCCATCTGGGCGAACGGAACGATGCCTGATCCGGGTGGGCAATGATCATGGGCGCCGTCCTCCTCGAGAATGACGTCATGGACGTGAAATCCAGCAAGGCGCGGAGCCAGCGTTTCCAGATGCATGAGGTGACTCGGGATGAGCCCGAGGTGCTCCTTGATCTGGGCATGCCCGCAATCGTGCCAGTACTTCACGACATTTTCCGGCAGAGAATCCAGGAAGAAGGGAATGTCGTGATCAAATGGAATTTCCTCGATGGCTTCGCGGTTTTCGATGCCGAGGAGGATGCCTCGCCGACCCGCCTCATCGGCCAGACGGGTGATAATTTCGAGGGCGAGCTGCATGGGTTCCTCTTTGCGGCGTTCCCGCTTGTATTCGATTTCTTCGAGCAGTTTGTGGAACTGACGGTCCAGCTTTTCCGATTGATCGTGCGTCTTCCGGAACTCCTTTGAATCCTGCTGACCCTCCGCAAGCAGGCGGGCCGCGTTGGCTTCGAGAACCTTCATATGACCGCGAAGTTCTTCCAAAGGCTCATTATAGTCCTTCAGGTCCGCCTGGCCGGAGTGCAGAACGATCAGCTTGGCGCCCACCCGTTCCGCCGTCTCAATACTTTTCAGGGAATGTTTCCAGGCGTATTCCCGTTCTCGGCGATCCGCGGAGGAAAACTTGAAAATATTGGGTGCCGGGTAGTTGACGCCCATTGGCAGGGGGCAAAAGTTGTGAACGGTGGAGATCTTGATCTCCCCCGCTTCGACGGCGTCGATGATACCAGGGACCAAGCTCAGGCGGATGCCGTGACTTAGCTCAGCATACTCGAAGCCGAGGTCGCGGATCTCGCGCAGCATCGCGCGCCCATCGGTATGACGACCCGAGTTCCAGCAGGAAGAAAGGGAATACATGACAAAAAAGCCGGACGCCTAAGAAAGCATCCGGCAGTTGAAAACTCAAATTGTTTGGTAGGTATCGTGAATGATTCCATTCGCGGTCTCAACTGCTAGACGTCCGCGTAACGCGCGGAGAGCATGGCGTTGAAACGGGCCACCTTCATCTTGCGACGTCGGCGCTCACTGGGCTTCTCGTAATGACGATGGTTGCGGACTTCCTTCAAGGTGCCCTCACGGTCCACCTTTTTCTTCAATCGGCGCAAAGCCCGGTCCACGGGTTCGCCCTTCTTCAGTTTGATTTCGCTCAAATCATGTTCACATCCTTCCTCGCACACGGTTTCCGATCTGTCGAAACTCCGCGTCCAGCCCACGGATCCCATCGAAACAGGAACCGGCCAGAAAGCATCACGGCGTCGCTTCGCAGCGACAACCGTCCAAAAGGAGCAACGGGAATACCCGAAAATCGACCGATGGCAAGCGATATCGACGCTCCCAATGACTTTGCCCACGGGCACCGGCCCTGATCAGGGCTAGATTTCAGCCGCCTTCTGTGTCAGTCTGCTTGGACGATGTCCGACGCCGGAGGAGACTTCTCCCTGTTGGCTGCTCCGGGCCCGCCGGCTGAAGCCGGAACACGGGCTGGGCACCGGCATTTCCGCGTTGATGCCTTTAATCTGGCGGCTTTGCTGGGTGACACGGTGCTGGCGCTGGCTGGGTTGTTGATCGGCTTTTGGCTCCGCTTCCGCTCCGGATGGATGCCCACCCGGTGGATCAGCGTAGGCACCGATCCGTTTCGGGTCAATTTGGACGACTACTACCGGTTGATAGCCATTGGGGTGGTATTCCTGATCGCGACGTTCATGTACCTCCGATTGTACGTGGCCCGCAATCTTCTGAGCATTCGACGGGTGGCATTCGTGGTTTTGAAAGGGACTTCCTTCTGGCTCTTCGCCTATCTCGGTCTCAGCGAGGCCCTCAAGTTCGAGCCATCCATCTCACGGGGGTATGTTCTCTGTTCGTTCGTAAGCGTGCTGGTGGTATTTGGAATCTGGCGTTCGATCTTTCACAGCTTTACACGTACGAGCGCTCTGGCGGAGGGGCTCCGGCAGCAAATCGTATTTGTCGGTTGGAATTCGGAGACTCGGCGGATGGTACAGGCTCTGCTTGAGGATGGCACCCAGCCGTATCGGGTGACCGGGTGCGTGCCATCCCCAAGTGGCCGGTATCAGGACGAGCCCCCGCCTCACATTCACCGACTGGGCGCCTATGAGAAATTGTCGGCGCTCATTCGCCTTTACCGGGTGGACGTGATTGTCCTTGCCGATCTCGACGCGGACATGGAGCAGGTGGTCGAGTTGTCGAACTTCTGCGAGATGGAAATGATTCAGTTTAAAGTCATACCCTCCTACTTCCAGATCCTGGTCTCCGGGCTACAGTTGGAAACCATCAGCGACGTGCCGATCATGGGAGTGTCCGAACTGCCCCTGGACCGGTTGCCCAACCGGATCCTGAAGCGGGTGGTGGACATCGTGGGCTCGGTGGTGGGGTTGATGTTGAGCGTGCCGGTCATCGTGATCGCCGGGGCGATTGTGTATTGGCAGTCGCCGGGTCCGGTCTTCTACCGCCAGGTTCGCACCGGTCGAAATGGGCGTAATTTCGAGATCATCAAGATCCGGAGCATGGGTCTTGATGCCGAGAAATCCGGTGCCCAGTGGGCAACCAAGAATGATTTGCGACGGTTGCGGATCGGGGCATTTCTGCGGGAGTGGAACCTGGACGAGATGCCTCAGTTTTGGAATGTGTTGACGGGAGAGATGAGCCTGGTCGGTCCGCGCCCGGAACGGCCGGAACTGATAGCTAATTTCAAGCATCAAGTACCCCACTATAATGCCCGGCATAGCTGCAAACCGGGCATCACCGGCTGGGCGCAAGTCAATGGATTGCGTGGAGATACCAGTCTTGTCGAGCGTGTGCGATTCGATCTTTGGTATCTGGAGAACTGGTCGCTCTGGCTCGATCTCCAGATTATGCTCCAGACTTTTTTCAAGCGGGATAATGCCTATTAAATGGGCTGTCGGACGCACGCCACACACGGCGGAGGGGAGTATAAATAGGAGGGAGAATCCACCGAACTTAACAGTGTCCGCCGTGATGCCATGAACCGTTGCTGGGACGAAGTTTGCGCGGACTGCCGTCCGCGACTACGAGGCGACGGTTCATGGAGAGGGAAGTTTTCCAACGAACGGACATGAATTGGGACCATGAACTCTTACAGGGACGAGGATTGCGCGGACTGCCGTCCGCGACTACGAGGCGACGGTTCATGGAGAGGGAAGTTTTCCAACGAGCGGACATGAATTGGAACCATGAACTCTTACAGGGACGAGGATTGCGCGGACTGCCGTCCGCGACTACGAGGCGACGGTTCATGGAGAGGAAAGTTTTCCAACAAATGGACATGAATTGGGACCATGAACCGTTGCAGGGGAATGAATTGCGCGGACTGCCGTCCACGACTACGACGTTTCGGTTCATGGGCCGGGTCCGGCAAACCCATGGTTAGCGCCCGATCCATCGCCGAATACCCGTTCGAAGCCGGTCCAGCAACCCGGCGCTTTGCAGAGCGGTCAGTCCTTCCTCGGCGGGTCGGCAGCCCGGGTGCAACGCCAAGGCCTGGTGAAAGGATCCGGTGGCAGGAGCAGCCAACCCGAGGGCGGCCTGGCATTGGCCGGCCAGAACCCAAACCACGAAGCGGTCGGGAGCGAGGGCAGCCGCTTCCTGGGCAAGCTTGAGGGCAGCCGCAAACTGCTTCCAGTACGCGCGCACCCGCGCCACCAGCCAGCGAACCATCCAGTCGCCCGGAGCCAATTGCAGCGCCCGATCGAAACAGGGCTCAACCTGCCGCTCACGACGAGCCAGGAGGACATCTCCCCGAGCCAGCCACACATACGAGGAATCTCCGGGGCGCTCCAAGGCGGCATCCGAGAAGGCAAGCGCGGCGTCCGTTTCACCCAAGCGTCCGAGGGACACCGCCTTCGCCGCGAGGAGGTCTGGCGCCTGCGGGAATTTCTCCAGCGCCTTGTCCGCCCATACCTTCGCATCGCGGTACTGTCCCAACTCGATCAGAGCTTTCACCTGTCCCGACCATGCCTCCAAGCTGATCGGATTGAATTCAAGCACCCGCCCGTACCAACGGAGCGCGGATTCGAACTCGGCCGTACCAAAGGCCGAGCGAGCTTCCGTGAGGCACCGGGTTTCATCCGAAAGCGGATGCAGGTGCTGCCGTAGCGAAACGGAGCGTTCCGGCGCCGATTCAAATTCGAGATTGCCAAAGCGGCTCATAGATGGAGTTGGGTGCGGAATGGAGTGACGCCAAACGGTATACGAGGGACGGTGGTTTGACCATTCCCGTCGAGCCTGCGCACGGAAAAGGTGAAACAATCGTGCCTCGACTTGGGTTTTGGTCGTACGTTGCGCCCAGCCGCCCGGGCGAGGATGATCGATACCGCCCAATATGAAGACTTTGTACGCGCCCATCAGGATCTGGTGTATGGGCTGGCGTATCGCTTGCTCGGAAATGATGCGGATGCGCGGGATGCTTCGCAGCAGGCATTTCTGAGAGCCTGGGAGCATTGGGGTGAGATTGTGGGAAGCTCCACCGCAGCAGCATGGCTGAAAACCGTCACGCGAAACCTCTGCATCAATCACTTGCAGAGATACCGCGCTCGGTGGCGGTTTTTTTCCGAGTTTACTTCAGAGGACGGGTCGGAATCCGGTGAGCGAGAACTTCCCTTCGCGGCGCCGGACACCCTGGATCAAACGGTCTATTCGGGCGGGCAACGCCAGGTCGTCGAAGACGCCCTGGCGATGCTCCCAGACGATCAGCGGGCCGCCCTGGTGCTGTATCACTTCGAAGACATGGACTATGTGGACATCGCCCGTCAACTCGGAGTGTCGCTGGGGAAGGTGAAGACGGACATCCACCGAGCACGGACAACTTTAAGGAAAAAGTTGCAACCAATGCAGGAGGAACTGGGTTTTTAACTCAGAGATCGCACACGAAGCGCTGACAGCATTCATGAATACGGAATTTCCCAATCATCAGGCAGAACCGCACCGGCCGGAACGAGACGCTCGGGATATTGATCGACTGCTGCGTCGACTGCCAATCCGTCGTGCACCGGCCGACTTCCTGGCGTCGGCACTGGCTGCGGTCGCGGCTCACGAGGCCCGCCCCTGGTACCATCGGCCTTGGCTCAGTTGGCCCGTTCACTGGCAGGCGATGTCATTCCTGACGGCGGGGTCTTTGGTCATCGCCTGGGCGTGGGGAGCGGGAGTTGGCATGGATGCCGTAACGTCCCAGCCCGAATTTGTTACCACGCACGCGTCGGTCGCTGTTTTCGTTAGTACAACATGGACTTTGGCCCAAGCCATGATTCTGGCCTTCATTAACATCCCCCCGATGTGGCTCGCAACGTTTGCCTGCGTCCTTGGCACCGCCTGGATCAGCTGCCTCGTCCTTGGCACCGCCTGCTGGAAACTCGCTGCTGCAAAAGCCTAATCCCAACCCTAATCCTACTCTTATGACACTCCCTCTTTCCCCCGCTTCCGGGTGGATTCTACTCCGGCCCCTTCGGAGCCATTTCACCTGGGTGAGGCTCGCGCTGCTTTTATTCCTCGTTTGGGGACCCAGGCCGGTGACCGCCGCCGAAGACACCGGCACGAATGCAATTGGCGTCGCCGCGCAAACCCAGATACGCACCAGTCTCGACCGGATGTCCAACTTGCTCCAGCAACTACCCAATCAGGAGGGTGCGGCCGGAGATTCACCGTTGGCTGATATCACCGCAGCTCTGCGCGAAATTATGCGGGAAGCGGAAAGTTTCGCGGATGTAGCGGCTTCCAAAATGACCAATGTGGACACGCTGGGTGTCCGTAAGGATGTCCATTCGTTGCTGGACGAGATGACGAATGTTATACCCCCCGAAACGTTTGGCCGATTGATGCGCCTTGCCGCCGGATTCGGCGGCGATGGAAAGGCCATCGCTGCCGAAGTGTCCGCTGCATTGAAGCAAGTGGCTGAATCGATCCGGGAGGCCAAAGGGGACCTCGCGGAAGCCGATCTGTCGCAAGCCACCAAGGGTGTACAGTCGGCAATCCAGGAAACTACGAAAGCGCTTCAAGCCTCGAGCGAAGCCGCCCGGCAATCGGCGCAAGCGGCGGCACCGGCGGAGGATGTTACCGAGCCCGCCCTTTTGGAGTCCCCCAAGGAACCTGCCCCGAAGGGTCAGAAGAAGTCCAAGTCCCGCCGCTCTTCGTCCCGCCGAGACCAGGACCTCGTGCGTATCTTTCAACCCCTCACGGTTCGAGCAGGCGAATCCTTCCGGAGCGCAGTGGTCATCCTGAATGATGCGACAGTGGACGGCACGGTAACCGGCGATCTGGTTGTGATCGGAGGGCACGTGGTTCTGAACGGAGAGGTTCAGGGTAACCTCGTCGGACCCTTGAGCTCCGTGGAACTTGGACCGAAAGCCGTGGTCGGGGGTGACGTGGTGGCCATAGGCGGCGAACTTCAATTGGCGGAGGGCGCCGAAATCCGCGGCAACCGGGTGACGGTTCCAATTCCGTTCGATTTCGGTGGGGTGACCCACCTTGGCGAAGGATTAAAGACCAGCCTGAAGGAGTTGGTGTTCAAGGCCCGGCCGCTCTCGTTTCATGTGGTTTGGGTTTGGGGAATCTGGGGCGCACTGCTCGTCGTACACTTGCTCCTCGCTCTGCTCTTCCACCGGGCTGTCGAAGCGGGAGCAAAGGTGTTGGGATCGCGACCGGCTTCTGCTTTCCTGATGGGTCTGGCAACCTTTCCGCTTTGGTTGCTTCTGATGGTGATTACCTCTCCAACCGTGGTGATTCCCCTGATGCTGCTCCTTGCGTTGACTTTCGCCATTGTCTTCGGCAAGACAACCGTCTGTCGTCACATCGGGGGCCTGCTTGTGCGACCGGACCAAGGTTCCTTGCTGATGGGATTGGGCGCAGTCGGCGTAGGGGCGCTCATCCTGACGGTTGCGTATTTGATCCCGTTCTTCGGGTTGCTCGCCTGGGCGCTTTTCACGATCTGGGGGCTCGGCGCGGCTATCCTTGCGCTGTGGAACGCCTTCCGCAGCGAACAGCCAACGACTCTTCCATCGGTCTCCCTCCAGGTGCAGTACCCCACTCCTCCCCTCGGGGGCAGTCCCTCCTCCGCTCCAACCGCTCCACCCTCGGCGACTTTAGCTGTCGTCGCTCCTCCCGCCGCACCCACGTTTTCGGAACCGCCCCGAGCGATGACGGCTAATTTCCTGTACCGCTTGGGCGCCAGTTTCATCGACGTCGTCCTCTTGATCGTGGTGAGCGGATGGTTGTTGCCTTTTGGATTCCTTCTCTGGGTCGCCTACTTCACTGCAATGTGGGTGTGGCGTGGCACCACCATCGGTGGGATTGTGTTTGGCCTCCGTGTCGTGCGTCTGGATGGGCGTCCACTCGATGTCCCTACGGCATTAGTCCGGTCGTTGGCTGCGGTCCTAAGCGTGGCGACCTGCTTTTTAGGCTACATGTGGGCGGCCTGGGATCCAGACGGCCAGACGTGGCACGATAAGCTGGCGGGAACGGCTGTCTTACGCACTTTGGAAGCTCAACCACTCATGTAAATCCCGGGAATTCCTATTCTCCCTTTCCCACGATTGCAATTCACCAAAAAGCCCCCCCACTGCAAACTCAATCGGGGATGACCACTTCGCCACCCGCCGGCACATCCGCCAGTTTTGACGACACGGTGGCGGTAGGCTTGGAACCAATCGCGTTGATATTGTATTTCTCCCCGGCCACGGCGCTCGGAAATTTGCCGTTGTTGAACAGCGGACCGAGATCCGATTCACTTGGAGTTTCACCGTCCCCCTTCTTGTTCTCCAGCGACCACTGATTCTTGATCATGTCGATGGATCGCAGATTCGCCACGATCGTGTGTTTCCGCGCCTTGGCGATATTGCCCGAGATAGCGGGAATGGCGACTCCAGCCAGCAATCCGATGATCATGATGACGATCATGATTTCGATCAGGGTGAAGGCTGCCTGGCGGGCGGTGCGGAAGGTGTGGCGGGTCGTCTTCATGGCGAAATTCGGCAGCAGGCGGTAGCAAGGTGATGTGTCCAGACATTTCAACACCGTGACAACGCATTGGTTTCGCGGCTGGACAAAAACTAGGTCTTGGCCCGAGCATTTTCAATACCTTTACGTTCGAAAACGGCTTGCCGTCGACGCATTCTTCCCGCAGGAATAGCGAGACAATTTATCGGCCGATGAAGTCGGACTGTTACCCGACTTCACCGCCGGATCATCCATAACCAGCAACCTGCCCTATCACGTCATGAGCAAGCCCGCCGCTCCCCAGAACAATTTTCCAAAACTGCACAACGCCATGTGGCCTGGTCTCGTAGGCAAGGGCAGTCCCGGCGGCGAACCCGCCATCGAACTCGACACGATGCTGAAGATGACTTCGAAGGCGGAGGTGAACGGGGTGCGTTTCGACGGCGTTGACCTCTTCCTCTACGATCCGCATGTCAACATCGACATCGACAAAGAGGGTGTCGCCCGTCTCGCCGAGAAGATTGCCCGCTACGGGTTCAAGGTGGGCTCTGTCGTCGCGCCGGTATGGTTCGATGGCGCGGCAATGGGGGATGAGGCGAAGCGGAAGAATTTCGTGACTGCCGTTCGCAAGGCCTGCCGCATCGGCCAGCAACTCCGCGACCTCGGCGCCCGGCCCACCGGTGTGGTGCGCATTGATTCCGCATCCTCCCCCAGTGAGTGGGCCAAGGATCCCGTCGCTGGGACGAAGCTGATTGCCCAGACTTTCCGGGAGGCCTGCGATGTCGCCGATGATCACGGGGAACGCCTGGCGGCCGAAGGCGAAATCTGCTGGGCTGGCATGCATACGTGGCGGGCAATGATCGACACGCTCGAAGAGGTAGGCCGCCCAACGACGCTAGGGTTCCAGGCGGACATGGCGCACACGCTACTTTACATCCTTGGAGCCAATGGATCACCCGAAGACCGCATCGTCCCCCCGAAGTTCAAATGGGAGCCCAAGGTTCTGGACACCGCCTTAGCCAAACTTACCGCTGCGCTTCGGCCGTGGACGACCGATTTCCACGTCGCGCAAAATGACGCCACAGTCAAAGGATCCGGATCCCACGACAAAACCGGACGCCATTGCGTGGTCAATGATCCGAACGGAAAGCTCAACATCCCGAAGCACGCTGCCCACTGGCTCCGGGATGAAAACGGCAAGGTCACTCGTAAGATTCGCCACATCTGCTGGGATGGCTGCATGTTCCCTAACGATGTCATGAGGAAGCCGGAAACGTGGAATAATATCCTCGCCTCGATGATCGCGGTACGCAATCAGCACGGTTGGCGGGAATAGAATCCGCGCAGCACGGGGCGTCAGGCATCCCTGCCTGACACGGGAGTTTAACGATTCCAGAACGGCAACATGCGCTGGCTGGGTCAGCGGTGGCCTAGATTTCGACTTGGCGGCAGCCGCTTGACCCAGGGTCTGGCAGGTTGAGAGAGCTTTGGCGGTAGCGAATATCGCCGGGCTCTCGGCTAATTGCCGCTATGACGGCGGGCACTTTTCTAGCCGATTGCTCGTTCCACACCTGCACCCCACAAGCCGCAAAACGAGAACTGCCGCCTTTCCGATTCCTATGCGTCAAGGCTGTTTCACCTGTTTGTTCATCCGACTGGGGTCGGAGTAAGGCTTGGGTGTCGCGAGACTCTCGGGTAGTCGCCCGGAACCCGCTTTGGAGGCATCATGGATGGCGAAGAGGTGACTTTGGGAGGCAACATACAGCACTCCATTAGCCACAACGGGAGTCGAATAGATCTGCGCACCGAAATTCGGACCCCCCTCTTCATGGCCATCAATGATCATCGTGCTAAGAAGTTGCTTCTCCTTGCTTGCAGCCAGGATCACGAAGTCACCGTCCTCATCTCCCACGTAGATCTTGCCGTCCGCAACCATCATCGAGCCCCAAATGTGTGCTCTCATGTCGTGGATCCAATAGAACTCGCCGGTGTCACCATTCAGGCAATGGACATAGCCGGTGTAATCAGAGATGAAGAGCAATCCATCAGGGGAAATGGAGACGGTCGAAATCGGGCGCTTGATTCCACGGTAGGACCAGAGGATTCGGTTTTTGGCACAGTCGATCTCCGGGGATGGGTCGAGACAAACGAGGTTACCCACGCCTCCCCCGTGTTCTGGATCCTGACCGATAGCAATGAGCACACGATTCTTCCAGAACACCGGCGTGGCGATGATCTCGCTCGGACCGTCCGCGGCCGGATACTTAATCGGTTTCCCATTCTTGAAGCGATATTCGGGAAGATTGCAATCGATTGACCACGCCTTCTTAAGGATGTGCCGATTGCCCTCCTGGACGGGTTGAGCATCGAACGCATAGCAAAAACCATCGCCGCCACCGAAAAAGATAAGCCTTCTCCTATTCACAACGCCGGCGGAAGGCGACCCCCATTGGCCGTGAAAGATGCCGAACCGATGCCGGCATTGTCTTCGCCGGAAAGTTCACCGGTCTATTTGTTCAAGGCGATCAGGCTCGGGGAATTGGGGCTGCGAACGTTGACGTGAGTCCAGTCCATCCCGTTGCACGTGTTCAGATAGATGAGCTCTCCGATAATTAGAGGTGATGTACAGGTGCCGTTGTGAGGGAAGACGCCAAGTTCTTCCATCATGTCATACTTTCAGACGATATCGGAATCGCGACGGCCAATGGGTACCAGGAAAGCGTCCGGTCCAACGCTATACCGGGCCTCCTGATTAAACGGTCCGACGTTTCGTCACGTGAGACCCTCGGTCGTCAGGCAGAGGGCCTCGCGACGCGTACTGGCCAGGTAAACCCGGTTCCCTTCGATCGCGGGCGATGAGAGCAATCCGAGGTTTTCCCAATCGTTGACTTTTCCCGACTTCAACTTGGGAATCACCAGTTGCCGCAGAAGGCCGCCTTGTTGTTCGTCCAGGCATAGGAGGATGCTCCGGTCCCCCCGATGCTTCGAGTGGCGGGGATTCCCATTATTGGTTCCGACGAAAATCTTTCCGCCGGACACGGTTGGATTGCCGTAAGACTGAGACCCCAGATTGGCCACCCATTTCACATTTTTCGTGGTGGTGAAATCTATATTCTCTGTATAGGGCAACATTCGTCCCGGGTCAACATCACTGGGCAGGCCCTGTGCTGCAGAATACATGTTCCGACCCGAATCGTGACCACCCCACGTCGGCCAGTCATCGCGACGCGCGACTTGTTCGAGCGCCCGTGAGGAATTGAAATCTGCTTCTGCGTCCTTCACTCGATCTTGCTGACGGAGTAAATCCAACCGATGGGCCATGTAGTGAGCCCGTTTTTCCGAAAGGTAAAGGGCCTTGGAATAGTCACGCTCAACCTCTTCGAGTTGGCCCTGGCCCTTTCGAATCGCCCCGAGTTGGTCCCAAAGATCCGGGTCTTCGGGCACTCGTTCGGTCCCTTTCTCGATCGTTTCTCGAGCTTCATTCTGTTTTCCTCCGGCAAATAGAACTTCTGCGCGGACCAACCAAACCACGGGTTCGCTCGGCATTAACTCCAGGGCGCGGCGGCTATAGGAGTCGGCGTCGCCCTCGTATTGGAGATCTCCGGTGGGAATGTGGTTGAGGATGCAACGGGCGAGGTGGGCGATCAGGAGTCTGCCGGTGGGAGCCACACGGAGAGCACCATAATAGCTCTCGAGGGTATTCTGCTCAATGCAGTGACGAATGTACTCCGGAACGGTGGGTGTTGAAAAGAACGAGATCCTCCTCGTTGTCATATCGGCGAAAAACTATTCGGCCCAACGTTTGTATAGTGTGTCATCAGCGGAGCCGAGGACACGCTCCTTAAGAGTCAGGCGCGTTTTCCAAGGGATGGCCTCGGGATCGCGCTGTTGGGTGAATCGGAGACCGGCTACGCCTTCCGCCATGTCGGGTAGCCAGTTCGGGATCAGCGAATTAGTGATTGCAGGAATCGTGGACGCCGAGACCCATTCTGGCAGCACCGGCTGATCGCGCAGGGAACCGTCTGGAAAAGCCATTTCGCTGATGGGAGACCCCCAGCGAATCTCCCAAAGCACGAGTGTGTGCCCGCTTGAGGCGCTGGGATTGTCCACCAAGTTTTCGGGAGATTTCACCAAAATGCTCCGACTCTCGGAGCTGAACTCACCGGACAACCAGGGTGCGCCACCGTAGCGAATCGGTTCGGTTACCGGCAATCCAGTGTGCCCATCCCAAATTCGCATCGTTTTATTCTGGTAGGAAGCAACCACCCAGTCTCCAATTTGACTGAATTTGGCTGAACCGACCACCGCCGGCGGATTGCTAATGTCACTCAAGAGCCGGCCTGCGATGTCCCAAATCTGCAGGTGGCCGGTTGTAGTGCGGATTAACACCCGCAAGCTGTCCGGGATGAATTGCCCCGTATACCCATCGACCCAAGGGACCGCTAACGTCGCCAGGAGTCGACCCGTCGGGATCTCCCAAATCTGAATAGAAGTTGAGGAAGTGGCCGAATCCGTCAGGAGTTTGTTCCCGTCCGGACTGAGCGAAATAGTCTCACTGGGTGAAGTTTTCTTTTCGCCTAGCTGTGGCTTGAAAATCCTTCCTGTTTTACAATGCCAAAGATGGATTCCGGTGCGGGACAGCAGGCGCACCGTTGTCCCGTCGGGACCAAACCCCTTCGATTGCACCGATATATCAAATGAGATCGGTTCAAACAGACTTAGTTCTGTCTGAACATCCCAGACCTGGACGATCGCCTTTCCCAATTCAGTGGGGCAGACCGTCACGACCCATCGGCCGTCCAGACTCATTTCTCACGAAACGACCGAGTTCGTGTGATTCAGAGTTTGGCCGACCGACTCACCTGTCGCGCAATCCCAAACACGCACCGCTTCGCCGCACCCAGTTACGAGGAGTCGGCTGTCGGGACTAAACGTGACAAATTGTGCATTGTTTGTGTGCGTCAAGGTCGGCTTGTTCTGTCGGCCAGTCTGTGACTCGATGACATAGACGTTGCCCATGTTCCATGCCGCCAACCATCGACTATTCGGGCTAAACGTGATTTGTGCGCCATACTGATTCACCCCAGGATCCACGGGCTCTCCTGTTCGTGAGTCGAGGATGTGGACATGGGTGGCCGAGCTTGCCGCGGTCCAACGGCTGTCATGGCTGAATTGAGTTTGGTAATGGTCTACAGGCAGGAACGTAACGGTTGGGATCGCGAAACTCCTATGAGTCACTGCGCCTATAATCCGGTTTGCGATGACTGTATTGGTTGGGTTTTCTCTCAACACCCGAGCCAAGTGGGCCAGCGCTGGGGCGGCCTTGTCGGTGCGGAATAATTCCTCCGCCGTTTGGACTTCCAGTCGGCTTAGGGCGTCGGCCGCCTGCGCGTAGGCCCGTTCCGCGTTCTTCCCCGCCTGCTCTGCGCTAGCTTTGGCTCCTGACTCGGTGACGGCGCGTTCCTCGGCTAATTCCCGGGCAGAGCGGTACCGATGTCTCGGGTCCTTCTCGAGGCACTTGAGGCAGATCGTCGCCAAGTCGGCCGCGATGGAGGGATTCAGGAGCTGCGGCACCAGCGGTTCCGAACTGACCACCTGATTGAGCACGTCCGTCACACTTCGACCCACAAACGGGGCTCGTCCCGTCAGGAGATGAAACAATACCGCCCCCAGCGAATACATGTCCGCGGACAGATCGACGACGAGGCCTCTCGCCTGCTCCGGTGCCATATAGGCCGGCGTACCCAGCAGCTGGCCGGTGACGGTCAGGGAACCGCACCCATCCAACAGCCGCGCCAAGCCGAAGTCCGTCACGTAAGGCGTCCCAGCGAGGTCGACCACGATGTTGGAAGGTTTGAGGTCCCTGTGCAGAACTCCCAGAGTATGGGCGTGTTGGACCGCTTCCGAGATTGTGGATACCAATTCAGCCGCAGTTTGCGCGGGCAACGGGCCATCGCGGGTGCGCTCCGCGAGATTGGAGCCTTCGATCAAATCCATCGCGAAAAAGTGCTGGCCCGCCTGCTCTCCCACTTCGTGGATGGAAACGATGTTCGGATGCTTCAGTTTAGCCGCTGAGGCCGCTTCGGTATGGAAGCGTTCGACATCCGCAGGGCGGGCCAGACTGCTGTCGCGCATCAACTTGACGGCGACGATTCGGTCTAAGCTGACCTGGCGAGCCCGGAACACGATGCCCATGCCGCCGCGTTTGAGGGCTTTGTCGTGGAGAGCCGGAATGCCCGTGGCGGCGGAGGTAGGCGTAGAGAGGTGCCCAGTAGGCACGGCAAAGTTCATTCAACGCGAAGGCGTCTTTGGGCATATTTCCTCCGGCCTTCAACTCGGCCGTCCAATGCATCGAAGGAAATTCGGCGCGGCTGAAATGATTGGTAGCCTTGGATTCGGTAGAACTCACCCTGGGAGGCACCGTAGCAAATATTGGCAGGTGATGAGAAGAGCCTTTCGGCGCGGCGGTGTACGTGTACAGGTCCGCGGCGACCGCTCACTCGCTCTATGAATCCCAGCTTGCCGCCCATCTGGCGTTTGCAAACGCCCAAGGATGGAATCATTCAGCGGATCGTGGTTTCTCTGCGATGCCGCCAGTCTCCTTCTGGCCGGAGCTCATGGATCGCCCGAGCACCAAGTGAACCCGCTGTTGCGAGACAGGATTCGAAAGGAGTTCGCAGTGATTCCGACATTCAACGAAGCCTTGCACACCGTGACCGGTAAACCTCATGGCCATATTCTCTACTTTGGAACTCGGGATACTGGTGGCTGAGAAAGCAATTCCGCGAACGCCAACACCAACATGGAATCGATCCCGTCGACGCCGCCCTTGACCGCGAATTGGGAGTGCTTCACACCCGGCACGGAATACGCATCCAGAGAGTCACTCAATAGCCGCCTCTTTTTACGTAGCGGCGTGCCCTGGCGGAATCCTGTTTCAATCCAGTCCATGAACGATCCATGGTGAAGCTATGACAAAGACGTGTCCGGACTGCGGTGCCGAGATCCCGGAAAGCGTGCCGACTGGAGGGTGCCCCCGATGCCTCTTCGCTCGAGAAGCGGTCGAACTCGACGCCGTGCGCGACACGGCTGCCTCGGAGCCCCCAAAGCCTTCGTCCAATTCCGAATTTCCATCGCCGGTGGCCCTTCAGCCGGAGAGGCATTTCGGTGACTTCGAATTGATCGAGGAAATCGCCCGTGGCGGGATGGGAATCGTATACAAGGCGCGGCAAAAAAGTCTCAACCGCACGGTCGCTTTGAAGATGATCCTGTCTGGATCAGTTCGTCAGCAAACAACTCGCCCAATGTTTCAAGGCTGAAGCGATCGCCGCAGCGGTGCTGCAACATCCCAACATCGTCGCCGTCCACGACGTCGGCATCCACGAAGGCCAGCAACCGTTTCGCATGCCACAAATCACGCGGAGAGATTGCGGTGTGGAACCTGGTGACGCGTTCGGAAGAAATGAAACTTCCGAGCCACGAAACGACGGGCTAAGTCGCAAACGTCGCCACAAGAAACGACCCAAATAATGTTGTCCGCAGTTTGCTGTTTTCCCTCGATGGAAAGTTTCCAATTGGGGGCGATCAATTGGGTGTCGTCAGCGTGTTCAATCTTACGACGAAGCAAACTGTGGCACGGCTGACCGACGCCGAAAGTTGGGTAGGCTTGATGGCTCTATCGCCTGATGGAAAGATTTTGGCAGTCCCGAGCGCTGACCATCGACTGCGGCTCTATGATAGTTCAAACTGGCAACTGATTTCTGTTCTTAAAGGGCACTTGGATGAAGTGTGGGCCGCCAGCTTCATGCCCAATGGCCGACAGATCGCTTCAGTCGGGAAAGATCGACTCGTGAAGGTTTGGAGCACCCATCCGAATCCCAAGGAACAGACGTCTGTCGCATTCGATGCGGACGTGGCCTTCTATGCGCTCTCTCCTGTCGGAGAAACCGTTGTAACCTTTCACCACGACCACACGTTTCGGCGATGGGACACGGGCACGCTTTCGGCCGGTGAAAAGAAACTGATTGGAACTGCGAATTCGGAACTCGCAACGCGACCAATCAGGAAAATTTACAACGTCGCTGCAGTCTCACCTGGAGGGAGGTTTTTAGCGATGGCCGAAGCCAATGCCAAGGGTCAAATCATACTTTGGGACGCGGGCGATAGGCGAGAGCTTCATTGGCTAAAAGGCCCTATTAATAAAGTCTCTGGAATATGTTTCTCTCATGACGGCAGCGTTCTCGCATCAATCGGCGACAGTGATTTAATCGAACTCTGGGACGTCGCCGGCGCCACCAATTTGACACGTTTCAAATCCATGATGCAAAATGCCGCGCTCAGTTGCTTTTCTGCCGACGGTCGTTTTCTGGGAATCGCTTCACGATCCGATTACTCAGCGGAGGTTTGGAATTTGGCAGAGCAAAAGATAGCGGCACGACTGCTGGGCATGGTAGCGAACTTACTGCAATTGCGCTTTCGAGCGATGGACGACACGCTGCCACGACAAGTTGGGACGCAACTGTAAAACTGTGGGATGTGGCGAAACAGCAAGAATTGGCTAGTGTAGGCGGTGCCATGAATGGGTTCTCGCGAGCTGCTTTTTCACCAGACGACACCCGAGTTGTAGCAATTGCTCTCGGAGGAATGGAGCAGGGAACCACCAGGGCCAAGGTCATTGACGTCAAGACCGGCCAGGAAGTCGTGGCATTCAAACTGGAGGAGGGTCCCTGCCAAGATATTGCATTATTGCCGGGCGGCGACACGATAGCGACTGTCGTTATGTCGGGACATCCACGTTTTTCGCGCGGCCGCGCAGCATGGGGTCAGTCAATAGTAATGTGCTTTTTTATCGGCTTCGGGCGTTCCCGGCCGTTCCAGTAGAGGAGGTGAGCCAGATGCGTCCGTGTACCCATAGCCAATCGCGCGGCAATCCAAGCCAGCGTTACCGTCGATTCCTCACGCACTCGCAGGGCAATTCGCACCTTCTCCGGATCCCCTTTCCGATGCGTCCGCAGATCCTCTTCGGTCCAACCGACCGCTTGGAGCTCTCGACACACTATCCGTTCCGCCCGGTCGGTGGCTGATTCCCGCAATTCATCGCCGTAGTGATGCAACCCCACACGAGACGTCACCCGTTCCAGCAGTTCCTTGCGAAACTCTTCGTCCCCCAAACACCATCCACGTCGGATCGGAGCGTAGTCGTCGTCTGTCGCTGCGAGCCGGCGTGTTTCCATGACGCGTTCAAACTCCCGGCGGCCTGCTTGGCTGTCCTTAGGAATACCGCATTCTCCAAGAAAACGTTCCGTCTGCAACCAGACAGGCCCATCGGACGGCGCCTTCAAATAATCTGGAAAACTGCTCCATTGAAACTGTTTCAAGGGCTGCGCGTCTGTGAGTAGCCGGGCGCGAACCGGATTGAGATGCACGTATTCGCAGAGGGTTCGGAGGTAGCCGCCGCGACCGCCGACGAGCAACGATTTGTAACGGCCGCTGAAAACATGACCGGACAATTGGTGGCGGCGATTGAATCGGAGTGTGTAAGTTCCAAGGAGCCATTTCATCCCGGCGACCAAGTTGGGTTCAGGAGTCTCCACGACGAGATGGAAGTGATTTCCGAGGAGACACCAAGCGTGAACCTTCCAGTGGGTCTTTGCGCACGTGTCTCCGAGGGCCGTAATAAATCGTTCCCGATCCTCGTCGTCGAAGAAGATCTTTCCCTTCCGGTTGCCGCGGCTCATGAGATGATACAGGGCACCTGGGAATTGAACGCGTAATTTGCGAGCCATGGATTCAGGATGCACGACCTGCGGGGACTGTACAATACTATTGACCGACCCCGGAGGATGTGCGACCTGCGGTAATGGAAATGCAACAGAAGCCCCGGGATCACTCCGGGAGCCGAGCGCCGTTTCACCCACTCTCGGCGACGCTGCTGCTCGTGGTGGACAATTTGTGGACCTTGGAGGAGTGGCTGATCGTCACCTGGCTGTTCACGATTCCATTGAGTTTTGTCTCGGTATTTCTCCCGGTGCTGTGCATCCAGCGATTCGTCAGTCGCGATCGGTGGAGTATCGCTGTCAAAAAAGCCCTGTTTTTGGGGATTGTTGCGGCGGTTCCGACTTCGATCACTGGGACTCCCGTGGGGCTGGCCTTGCTTGCTTGGGCCGGACTCTCGGGGATTAAACAGTAAGAGGTCCCCTCAGAACTTGTCCAAAGCCCGCTCAAGTACTCTTTCCCTTGGCGGAAGGTAGAAGGCACCTGGCGGATCCCGGGAATGAAATCCCGGACGGACTGCAATCCGTCGATCCAATGGAATCGGTCGGCGTTTTTCCGCGGGCTCCGGGCGGGGGGATTTGAAACTTCGCGCAAGAATGGCTGGCCGTCATGGACTCGAACCATGTCTAAGGGCTCCAAAGACCCCTGTGCTACCATTACACCAACGGCCACCGCAGGACTGAAGCTAGTCGGCGATGACCGCCAAGAAAACAAGAAAACGCAGCGGGAAATCGCCCTACCGTCCTCGAGCTTCCTTCGAAGTCTCGTGGGATCGCAACGGAACCCCGGGTGAGGAGTTCGCACGAACGGAGGATTTGGAACGAATCCGTTGCTTGCCAAGGACACACGCGTTCTCGCACTTTTGCATTGCTCCGTATCGTTCAAAAGCGCGCAGCGCCAAGCGCATCCTGTCCTGGAGAGGCGTTGGATGGGTTCATGGCTGCTTCGTCTCTTTTTTCTCGTTCGACTCGGCTGCGGCGATTTCCTCCCGAGACGGTGCGTGCCACGTCTGCCATGGCGGGCCGACGAGGATAAGGTCCCCATCGGCACTCCATTGGGCCGTCCATAGCATTGACCCAGTGCCACCCAAGGTCAGCAGTTCCTGCCGAGTGCCGACATCCCAGAGCTTCACTGCCTCCCGCGAGCCCGACGCGGAAAGCAACCGTCGTCCATCCGGGGAAAAGGCGATGCCATAAACCGGGTTCAGATGGCCGTGGAGCGGGGGTTCGATCGACTCGCCCTTGGCGGGGTCATACAACCGCACCTGACCATTATCGATGGCAGCCACCAGCTCGCCGTCTGGTGAGACCGTCAGCGAGGCGAGATGTAATATTCCGGGAAAATGCGACGGCGCCGGGCCGGGGTGTGCCAAATCGTAGAATTCGATTTCGCTGTTGTTGCCCTTTTCGATGAGTGCGACGAGCACTCGCCCTCCCGCGGCAATGGTTGCTCTACCGATTTTCGCGTAGATGGATACCACGATCTGCCCGGTTTCGACATTCCAGGGGCGCAGGGTGTCCTGCCCCTCTGTTGACAGGTAATTGCCATCCTCTCTCCACAACGTGAGGTTCCCGTCCTTGGCCGCGCTTGCGACGAGTTGCGCTGACTCCGCAAACGCGACGGTATGAATCTCGTTGATGTGGCCGCGCAGCACCGACTTTTCGGTCCAGGTACTCGCATCCCCAAAGCGGATGGTTTGATCGGTCGCCGCAGAGATTAAATGTCGTCCGTCCTTGCTGAACACCACTTTGCAAACCCAACCGGTATGACCCTCGAGCCGCTTGAGGCGTTGGCCGGTCGCAGCATCTGAGACACAGATGGTGGGATCTTTATATCCCGAACTCGAAGCCAGCACCCGGCCGTCGGGCGAAAGGGCCAGCGATGTCATTCCGAAGGCCTGTTCCGGTTCGGTCTCCCAGAGTTTCTGGCCGGTGGCGAGGTCGAGGCACTGGATGCTATATTGGCGCGTCATATACAGACGCCGGTTGTCGGGGGATAGTTGGGCGGCTCCAAGAAAACCGTGCAAACTATAACCGGAAACGATCTTGTGGCGGCTTTCGATCTTGGAAGAAGAGACGTTTACGACCGAGACTTCGTCGCCGAGTTCGTCGCTGCCTGACCTGGCGTAGATGACAAGCTTCGAACCATCCTGCGAAAACGACAGATTGCGGACCCTCCAATCGCCCCGGTCGGATGCCCGCCAGAAGATCGATTCCTGGCCGGAGTCGAGGTTATAGAGCGTGACCACCTTGGGTTCGGAAGTGGCCGCCAGAAGATTGCGCACTGGAGAAAACGCAACGTGACCCTGATGGTGCTGCTCGCGGTCCGTGAGAGCCCGTACGAGTCGCCGGCCCGGGACATCCCGCAGGTCCACGCGTCCGTCCAACCAACCCGCGGCGAGGCGGGTGCCATCCGGGGAAAAGCTGACGGACCATCCCCGCGTCGTCGGCCGGTTGGTGAGTGTGCCGAGGGCGCTGCTGCGGGTCAGTTGCCAGAGATAACGCCATTCCCATCCGCGCAGATCTTCCTGGCCGGGCTCCGGCCGGTGCCGGTCCAGCAGGCGTCGCGCTTTACCGAGATTATTTAACTTGAGCGACTGCTGGGCTAGATTCATGTCCGACGCGTAGAGCAGTCGGCGCGAGTTCTGCTCGTTCTCGGCAGCCTTCCGCGCCTGGGCATCCGCGCGAACTCCCTCCCGCGACGCCGCCGCGCCCGAGATCGCCGCCTTTCGGGCTTGAACAAAATTATTGATTGCCAGAAACAAGAGCAACCCGACGATGCCTGCCGCCGTACCCAACGTCCGCATAACGCCCCGCTTATATGCGGCCCTCTCCCGCACCGCCAACTCCGCTTGCTGCGCAGCCAAGGCCGTCCGACGATCGGGCAAGGCACGCAGGCTTTTCGCCAATTCCGCTGCACTCCCAAACCGCTCGGTTGGGTCCGCCGCAAAACAACGCACAAGATCCTCCCTCAGCAGCAAGTCCGGGACGTGTTTGGCCTAGTCGGTCGTAACCGGCTTCTTAAAATCACCCGCCAATAGTTGGTAAAGCACCACCCCGAGCGAATAAATGTCGGACCGCGTCGAGGCCAGTTTGCCCGCTAACAGCTCGGGTGCCATGTACATCTTCGACCTGGTTCCGGACGACGACTCCGAGAGGATCGTTTGGGTAAAACCCGCGCTCGTCACCCCCCTTAACGCCTCCTCCGACACCCCCTGCCCGATCCCAAAGTCGCTCAACTTTGCGTGGATCCGGGACCCTTCCGATCCCTCCGCCTTCGTGGCTCCGCCACTGACCAAAATATTCCCCGGTTTGACGTCCCGGTGAATGATACCCGACTCGTGTGCGGCTTGGAGCGCATCGGCAATTTTAGCGACGATCTCCACCCGCGTGGTGATCGGAACACTTGCACCGCCTCCCTGTTACTCGCACCAGACCTGTAGATCGCTGCCGTCGACATGATCCATCACCACATAGAACGGTGGCTCGTCAAAATATACATCCAACAAGCGCACGATGTTCGGGTGGTCGCCCACCCGTTCTTTGAGCACACGGAAGAGCGTCGTTTCGCGCTTGAGAGAATGCACGCGATCCGCTCGAAAACAGAATTTGAAGACGCGCCGTTCCTTGAGGTTCTGATGCCGGCCCAGCCATACCTCCCCAAACCCGCCTTCGCCCAGCTTCTCTTCCAGCACCCATTTTGTGTTTGGCACCACCTGGCCGATCGCCGGACGCCACCCCAGCACTGGTTCCTCCCCGGCCGCCACCTGCCGCTGCGCCTTGGTGGCGTCGGCCGGCGCTTTCAACACCGCCATCCCCGCTTCGCCGACTTCACAAATCTCCAACGGCTCTTCCACTCCTTTGAGAACGTAGGAACCGTGATTGAGCCATTGCAATTCCTTGAGGCCGGCCAATTCTTCGCCCTTGAGCACCTGCCGCGCATTGTCGAACGCCGCGCGTCAGCTTCAACCGTGTCGAACCCACGAGATCGGTGAACACAAGCGTCACCAGCCCGGTGCGATGCTTGCGCCGGAACTCTTCCACCTGCGTGCGGTGCTGCAATGCGAGCTGCACCTCCATCTTGAGGGAAAGGTACCCAATGACAAACCAAGTAAAAACTTTAAAGGAGCGCCGTGCAACCCGATGGGCGCATCCCGAAGTTGTTGGAACACGGGTACTCTTAAGGCGCGGAGTGCCGCCGGGAAGTAGTCGTGGACGGGAGTCCGCGCAGACCTCGTCCCGGCCACGGATCAAGGTTCCAATGCATGTCCAATCACAGGAGAACTTCCTTCCCCATGAGACGTCCTGTCGTAGTCGCGGACGGGAGTCCGCGCAGACCTCGTCCCGGCCACGGATCAAGGTTCCAATGCA
Organism: Pedosphaera sp.; assembly: GCA_009695205.1. GTDB lineage: Bacteria > Verrucomicrobiota > Verrucomicrobiia > Limisphaerales > UBA9464 > SIBK01. The sequence continues at coordinate 29,480 of SIBK01000018.1, forward strand.
TGTCCAATCACAGAACTTCCTTCCCCATGAGACGTCCTGTCGTAGTCGCGGACGGGAGTCCGCGCAGACCTCGTCCCGGCCACCATCTTCAAAATGAGTTTTCGAAGTTCCGGCATACTTGCCTCATCTACCGTCCTCCTTCTTTGTCCCTCTGCAGGGATTCAAGACTTCGTTGCAGATCGGGAACAAAATCCCAATGTTCACTCCATTGTGACCATTGAACTTATCAATACCGGCTCGGAACTCCTCCTGGGACGCGTCCTCAACACGCATCAACAGTGGATTTGCCGCCAACTCGCCGATAATGGCTACTCCGTCCAACGCCAGGTGGCTGTGCCGGACGGAGGCGACGCGATCCAGCAGGCGGTTCGAGAAGGTCTGGAGCGAGCCGACCTCGTCATCACCACGGGCGGGCTCGGCCCCACGTGTGACGATCTCACCCGCGACCGCATCGCGGAACTCCTCGGGCGCCCACTGCAGTTCAACGCGGCCGTCGAAACTCATATCCGACAGTTCTTCGAATCGCGCGGCCGCCCGATGCCCGTCCGGACGCGAGTTGAGACTCTCGTTCCGGAAAGTGCCGACGTGTGGATGAATGCGCACGGCACGGCTCCCGGGTTGGCAATGGAGGTGCCGGCAAATACGACGCACCGGGGGGGGACGCCGTCGCGTCTCGTGCTATTGCCCGGGCCGCCGCGCGAACTTCGGCCGATGTTTCTTCAACAAGCCCTGCCCGCCATTCGTCGGTGGTTTCCCAACGAGGACCCATTTGTCTGCCGGACACTTAAGACGACCGGATTGGGTGAGAGCTTGATGGAAGAACGTATTAGCGGACCCTTGCAACCGTTGATCGCCGCCGGTCTGGATCTTGGCTTTTGCGCGCGAGTCGGCGAGGTGGATGTGCGGTTCACCGCCCGAGGCGCTAATGCGGGCGCGCAGGTGGCCGAGGCCGAGGCCATAACACGGGGGTTAGTCGGGGACACTATTTTCGGCGAACAGGATGATCGCCTGGAAGAGGTAGTGATCCGGGAATTTGCATCGCTGGGCAAGACACTCGCGGTCGCGGAATCGTGCACCGGGGGGCACCTTGCCAATCGACTGACCAATGTGCCCGGAGCGTCGGCTGTGCTCCTGGCGGGATTTGTCACGTATGCCAACAAAGCCAAGATCGACATCCTTCATGTCCCGGAATCTCTCCTCGCGGCCCACGGCGCGGTCTCTGAGCCCGTGGTCCGAGCAATGTCCGAAGGGGCTCGACGAGTGATGGGTGCCGATTACGCTGTGGCCACGACCGGCATAGCCGGTCCGGGAGGCGGCACGGCCGACAAACCGGTCGGAACCGTATATATCGCCGTAGCGGGTCCGCAGGGGACTGAGGTTCAGCGGCGCTTGAACACCTTTGACCGCGAGACCTTCAAGTTCACAACCTGCCAGCAGGCAATGGCCTTGCTTCGCTCCAACGTACGCTCCGTCTCGGGCAAAGAATCTTCTGCCAACCTTTGACAAACAGGCATTTTTCGTTGTGCTTTATTCCATGAGAATTTCTTCGACTGTCTTGTTACCGATTCGTCTTTTTCTCTTTGTTGTCCTTGCGTGGGTCTTCGTGCCACAGGCCCGGTGTCGAGCGGAGGTGATGTTTCATTCGGGCGACACTCTCCTTTTCTACGGCAATTCCATGATCGAGCGGTTGTGTGAGCATGGAGAACTGGAGGCGCTGGTGCAGATCGCGCATGCCGACAAGAAGTTGCACGTTCGAAGTCTCGCCTGGACCGGGGACGAGGTGGGCTACCGGCTGCGACCCGAAGGCTACGAAGAACACATGAAATCGTTGCTCGCATCGTGGCCCGCGAACATTGTGGTCGTCGGATTCGGGATGAACGAGTCCTTCTCCGGCGACGCTGGCCTGGCGGATTTTCGCACACAGCTCGTCGCGTATCTTGATCAACTTGCGCGACTGCATCCGGGCGCCCAATTTGTGCTGCTCGCGCCAACCGCCGTCGAGGACGGCTTTCCCGGCCCAGACGTCCCTTCGCGAAATCGAGACTTGGCCCGCACCTCACAAATCATCCGCGAAACGGCGACGGAACGTCGTGCGGTGTTTGTGGACATGTTCCAAGCCAGCCAGGAGGCTTATTTGAAACACACGGAACCGTTGACCGTGAACGGGCTGCATTTGAACGACGCCGGTAATCACGAGATCGCGCGCGTCATTGCGTTGGCACTGATCGGCGAATCCGCGCTGACCCGAGTGGACCGCACCCGGGTGTCAGAAGTGGCGAAGGCCGTTACCCAAAAAGCCTACTACGTATCGGAGATCGTGCGCCCGAAGAACGCGGACCTCTATTATGGCGTGCGCAAGCGGCCCGAGGAAAATGCTGCTGAAATTCCGCGCTATCACCAGATGATCGTGGCCACCGAGGCGATCATCCACGAGCTCGCGCGTTCGCCTGGGCAATTTTTTTCAAATTATCCCACCCCCTGGCTGCCACCCTTGCCTCCTGGAAAAGGGCACGATGACGGCTCGAGCACCGGGGTCATCAAAAGCCCCGCGGAACAGCAGGCCGAGTTCAAAGTCGCGGCAGGATACACGGTCAATCTTTTTGCATCGGAAGTGGACTTTCCCGACCTGAAGAATCCGGTGCAGATCGCTTTCGACGCGCGCGGCCGCCTGTGGGTCATCACCATGCCTTCCTTCCCACACACCGTCCCTGGATTGCCGCCCCAAGACAAACTCCTCGTGCTCGAAGACACCGATCACGACGGCAAAGCGGACAAATGCACCGCGTTCGCTGAAGGACTCGATGCGTTGGACGGGGTCGCTTTCTCCGAACTGGGCGTCCTCGTCTCCGAACAGCCAAAGTTGTGGCTCATGACCGACACCAACGGCGACGGCAAGGCCGACACGAAACGCGAGTTGCTGCGCGGCATTGATGTTACGGACTCTCACCATGGGGGAATGATCGCGGCGGATCCGATCGGACACATTCTCTTCTGCGATGGGGTGTTTCACCGTTCCCAGATTGAATCGCCGTTCGGCGTGGTGCGCGGCATCGACTCCACCACCTACCGATTGATCCCGCGCACAGGCCGGGTCGAAACGGAATGGCAGAGCATTACGCCGAACCCATGGAAGATCACATACGATCGCACCGGAAACCTTTTCCAAATGTACGGTGACGGGCTCGTGCTCGACGCCCTTCCGCTTACCTGGACGCCCCTCGCTATCTATCATCCGTTCGCCTATGCCACGACGGTCAATTACGGCAAAGGGTCGGCGGCCGCGAGTATCTCCAGCCCTAATTTTCCCGACGACTATCAGCAGGGGATGGCGTCTGCAGCTCTGCTCGGAAGCTATGTTGTGTCGTTAACAAAATATAACTTTGAGAACGGCATGGTCCGCGGTTCGGGCCGGCTCGACGTGGTGTCGTCCACCAACGCCGCATTCCGGCCGGCTGACGTCGCATTCGGTTTCGACGGCGCGCTCTACATATCGGATTTTTGCAGCGTGATCATCGGTCACGCACAGCACCCGATGCGTGACCCGCACTGGGACCACGACCACGGCCGAATTTGGCGCGCGGTCTATAACAGCAAGCCCGTGGTAAAAACGTTCCCGCGAATCGAAGGCGCGGACGTCTCGGAGTTGTTGACGCTGCTCCGACACCCGCAGGACATTGTGCGACACCACGCGCGGATCGAGCTGCGCAAGGTTGGCGGTGGAATGCTTCCAGCGCTGGATCTCTGGGCATCCTTGCTTGACCGATCAAAACCAGAGTTTGATCAGGCCGCGCTCGAAGTGCTTTTTGTTGCGGAAAGCCTGGGTCAGACACGGCCGAACATCTTAGGCGAGCTGCTGAAATCGACGTCTCCGTTGCACCGCGCGGCCGCCGTGCGATTGATCCGATTTCAAATCGACCGTCTGCCGAATGCCGCCGACCTGCTGCACTCGATGGGCAACGACACGCACCCGCGGGTGCAAATGGAGGTCGTGGACGCCATCGCGCATCTGCGTCCGCACCATCCTGAAGTCGAACACGCGCTTCACGGGATCAAGACGACGAGCAGCGATGTCACACACATGCTGGAGGATCTGAAGCACGGTACGAAACCGGCGAAAGGGCGCAGTGTGCCTGTGCTTGAAGTCGCGCCCGAAACGGGCCTGCACCGGTGGCTCTGGCTGGGTGAAAAAGGCAATGGGGAACCCGCGGTCTACGACGCCCTCTCAACAACGACGCCTAAGCCGGGCAATGGTCTTTATCGCACCTTCGTCCAATCCGACGTGGCACAGCCTGCGGTTCTAGCAGTCCACTACGGATTTCTCGACGTCAGCCTCAACGGTGTCCAACTCCTCTCATTCGATTCGATGTGGAGCAATGATCAGCAAGTCCAATTCGATCTGCGGCCCGGGGTCAATCTCATCGAGGTCCAATTCCGGAACCTCCGCGGTACTCCGCCTGCCGTCTATCTTTATGACCCGCTCGGCCAGCGTCTGGCCCAGGCTCGCTTGGCGGCGAATGCCGCTGACCTCCGTGCCTTCGCCGCCCAAGTGGACCAGGCCCGTGCCGATCTTGGCGATGCGGTGCGCGTGCAAGCGGTTCCGAACAAGATGCAGTTCGCTCCCAATCAACTCCGTCTGAAAGCCGGTGCGAGGGTCCGTCTTGTGTTCGAGAATCCCGACTTGATGATCCACAACCTGCTAATTCTCGCCCCCGGCGCCGAGGCGGAAGTGGGGGCTCTGGCTGACAAACTGGCCACACAACAGGACGGGCTTGCGAAGAATTACATTCCGGAATCGAGCAAAATTCTTCACGCCACACCCCTCGTCCAACCTCGACGCAAAGCGGAACTCAACTTCACCGCCCCGACCGAGGCTGGACGTTATCCGTTCATTTGCACGTTCCCCGGCCACTGGCGGTTGATGCGCGGCGTGATTATCGTGGAGTAGACCCGGTCGCTTTGTACCCGAAACGCCAGCAGAATAGTTTAGAATGGCCAAACTCCAGGGCGCTCCGCGCCTTAAGAGCGCACGTTTAGCAACAATTCCGGGATGCAACCCCGCTGGTGAGCGTCTTTCATCCGCAACCAGGCCTCAAGCACCAGGGCCGTAGGTTGAAGCGTGTGGTTTTCGCGTTCCCGGGCCATCTTTGCGGATGCCAGTGCCCGTAGTTCCTTGTAGATCAGTGGAAGCCACTCTTCTGCCGACTTGGGAGGGTCCTTCGGTGTGCCGTCCGAAACCGGCTGGGGCGGGTCCATATAACGCGCAGCTTACGGGTCACGCGGCTCGCGTTAATCAATCGAACGACATGTTTCAACGGTGAATTTGCCAATGGCCAATCTCCAGTGAACGCCAACGACGTTCCATCATCCAGCCCAGGGTTGCGCGGCACGCGCTACCCAGGGAATCTTTTCAAAGTGCCTGTCCAGTCCGGCGAATCATCCAACAGGTATTGCGACTCGCTTGATTAAATCATAATACGGAAACGAACATGAAAACCTTTCCCTTTTCTCTCGCCGGCCGACATGACTCAACCGCCACGCATCGGCGCTTTCAGCAACCGGGTCACTGGGCTCGACCGGCAAGTTGTGGCTCTCGTGCTCTCACATGGCGATTCATTGTGAGAGCGGTCTCGCTTTTCATTTTGTTGGCCACTGCCCGGACTGCCACTGCGGAAATACCCGCTGTCGCTGTCACAAACGCTTCCCCAGCCCGAACGAAGGACAACGTCGAGTTCACCATCGGACCGATTTACGTCAATGCGCCTGAACTGACTTTAAGGGAAGACGTACCCAAGGGGGCGGTGCACGAATTCACGATGAGCTCCGAGGATAGCAAGATTTATCCGGGCATCGCCAAGAAACAGCCCGGCACCGTGCCCTACAAACGGAAGGTATGCGTTTATGTTCCCCACCAATATGTCGCTGGGACTCCCGCGCCGTTTATCGTGGTGCAGGACGGTCTCGGCTACACGAACGCGATGGTGAGGGCGCTCGACAATCTGATTTACGAGCGGCGGGTTCCAACAATGATTGCCATCTTCATCAATTCGGGCGGTGGCGACGCACAGGGAAGTCAGCGCGGCCTCGAATACGATACTGTGTCCGAGCAATACACCACGTTCATCGAGACAGAGGTCCTGCCCCGAATTGCTAAGGATTACAAGGTGACGTTCACCACCGATCCCGAAGGGCGGGCGACGATGGGGGGCAGTTCGGGCGCTGCCTGTGCGTTTACCATGGCTTGGTTTCTGCCAGATCTATAGCGGCGTGTCCTGAGCTACTCGGGAACCTATGTGAACCAGCAGTCGCCTCTGAATCCGGAATCGCCGCATGGCGCGTGGGAATACCACGAGCACCTCCTACCCCAGAGTGAACGCAAGCCGCTTCGTGTATGGCTGGAAGTGAGTGAAAACGACTCCAAGCTGAATGAAGCGTCCTTCCATAACTGGGTAATGGCGAATCAGCGCATGGCCGCCGTGCTTAAGGCAAAGGGCTACGCCTATCGTTATGTCTTTGCCGAAGCCGCCGGCCACACCGATGGGCGGGTGACCTGGCAGACGCTGCCCGGTGCACTGGAATGGCTTTGGCAGGGATTTCTGAACCGGTAAGAGACGGTGCAGACACACCCTGAGGCCAGCTCATTGATTATTCCTGCTTCACCGGCGAGTCGGCGCTGGGGTACGGTTCGGATTGCGGTCGCGGCAGCCGTTGCGGTTTAGCCTCGGGTAGTTTCGAGTCTTATGCACAGCGGACTGCCCATTAATTTCCCGGAAGTGTTTTCCGCACTGCGAGATATCCTCAGGCGTCATGCTGGCAGGCTCGTAGTCACGGAAGACACGGCGAGTTGTTACCGTCTGGAAGGCGGAAAGCATCCAACGCACAAGCAGCCATTTCCGATTGCGTGGGTGACCGTTGGGAAAGCCTATGTGAGTTTTCCTCATATGGGTGTCTACGCCCGTCCAGACTTGCTCAAGGACGTGTCGGAGGAGCTAAAAGCCCGGATGCAGGGCAAGTCGTGCTTCAATTTCAAGTCAATCGATCCAACGCTATTTGCGGAACTTGAAGACCTCACTGTTCGAGGCTTCGAGGCGTTCCGAAACGCACCCTTCATGAAGTGACTCTCGTCTTTCAAAAATGGCCTAACAGCGCGTTCTGCCGAACGTGACTACGGGAAACGGCGTAGTCGCGGACGGCAGTCCGCGCAAACGCTGATCACGAACCCAGCGTCCGAATATACCCACGAGGACAACCTTTGGCGGAGAGAAGAGCGCGTTCTGCCGAACATGACTACGGGAAACGGCGTAGACGCGGACGGCAATCCGCGCAAACGCTGATCACGAACCCAACATCCAAATATACCCACGACGACACCCTTTGGCAGAGGGAAGAGCGCGTTCTGCCGAACGCGACTACGGGAAACGGCGTAGACGCGGACGGCAGTCCGCGCAAACGGTGATCACGAACCCAACGTTCAAATATACCCACGACGACACCCTTTGGCAGAGGGAAGAGCGCGTTCTGCCGAACGCGACTACGGGAAACGGCGTAGTCGCGGACGGCAGTCCGCGCAAACGGTGATCACGAACGCAGCGTCCGAATATACCCACGAGGACACCTTTTGGCAGAGGGAAGAGCGCGTTCTGCCGAACGCGACTACAGGAAACGGCGTAGTCGCGGACGGCAGTCCGCGCAAACGGTGATCACGAACGCAGCGTCCGAATATTCCCATGAGGACAACCCTTGGCGGAGGGAAGAGCGCGTTCTGCCGAACGCGACTACAGGAAACGGCGTAGTCGCGGACAGCAGTCCGCGCAAACGGTGATCACGAACGCAGCGTCCGAATATTCCCATGAGGACAACCCTTGGCGGAGGGAAGAGCGCGTTCTGCCGAACGCGACTACAAGAAACGGCGTAGTCGCGGACGGCAGTCCGCGCCTGCAGATTGGCCATTTGGAGCTGAACTCGAAAATGTTTGCCTGGCATAGATCTCGGGCGTGGGCAGGATCGCCAATGATGTGGAGTGGGAGAGGGGCGCCCCTCTCTTGGCGACGTATTGGGCTAGAAGGGCATAAATCCTAAGTTGAAGGCCCTCTCCACAAACCAGGCTGTGGCAATGAGAGCAATTGCAACGGATCCACCTTGGAGGATGCCTCGTCGGTAAATGACTGTTTGGCGCAAGCCAAATGCGACGGGCAAGAATGCGAGAACGATCGTGAGTTGGCCTGCTTCGACTCCCAAATTAAACCCTAGCAAAGCGCGAACGAGCACCGATTTTGGCAACCCGAGATCTCCGAGCACGCTGGCGAAACCGAAGCCGTGGACCAACCCAAAGCCAAAGGCCACCGACCACGCTCGATCACCGAAGAACGGCCGAAGATTATTGATCGCAGCGACGATCACACTGATGGCAATGGCCGATTCCACCCACCGGGATGGCAGACGAACGATCTCCAACGCGGCTAGGCTTAGAGTTATCGAGTGAGCAACCGTGAAAGCAGTGACTACCTTGACGACGCTCACGAGTGCGCTGTGGAATGATCGGGCGGGTCGCTGACCGCCATTATATCGGATTCCACCCCGTTGGCCTTCCTGGATGAGAACCGCAGGCAACAGCAAGGCTAACAGGAAGAGGATATGATCGTAACCAGCCCAAATGTGATGGATGCCATCCCGGACAAAATCGAAAAGTGGATGAGCCTGTGACGGTTGGCCTACCGCAAAATCCCGGGCTGGGGCTTCGGGACTAAAAACCGCGGTTTGAGTGTTCGTGCCGTCTACGAAACGACACAGGCCGCGGTGCAACGGGTCATGGTCAAAAAACAAGTGATACTCAACGGTTAAATTCGTGGCAGACATGGGGGTGGCCGCTTGAAATCGAAGAACGGCGAACGTTCCATCGCTATGCTCAGCGATGAGATGTTCGGTGACTTCAGGACGCAGGGTTTGCCCGTTCGCCGCGAGTCGGAGTCGACTCAGAGCGAGTGCCGAGATGTCGTTGGTGCGGTTTCGGACTTCGCCCCACGTAATCGAACCGTCGTCATCGGCGTCCAACCCCAGGACGATTTCCAGATCCCGCAGCGCGATATCCCATTGCCCCTGGATCGTCGAGCCCACGCCGACGTTGATCTCAAGGATGAGGTAGGAATCACTGGGCTTGTGAGCGCATAGAGTTTGCGCGGCCAGGATTCCCAGCCAGAAACCAATCAATATCTTCAGGCCGCTGTTGGCACTCACGGTTTGGATTCTCTTCCTGCGAGGCGGTCTAGAACCAGATCTTCCACATGATTTGATTGACGCCACTCGAGCACCGGGTCAGCAGCGTCCGGCTTTTGAGACGCCCATGCGGCTTCGAGAAAGATGCGGGCATCGGCAGGTTCTCGCTGAACTTTCCAGTTGTCTCGCGCCAGCGCGAGCGCCGCGTCGGCGTCGTTTTCCAGATGAAGCCGAAAACGGGCCTCTTCGCGGCGGTGGACGACATCGCCACGCTGCGCGGCATCCGAGAATCGATCATGCAAGATTTGAACGTGTTTCCGCCATTCGGAGTCGCCGTTGCGACGGGTGCGCGATTCGGCCTCCGTCAGTCGGAGCAGCAGCGCATCGACACGAGTGTATCGCCACAGGAGATCAACGACGGGCTCCAGTTTTCCCGAATCGAGCAGGAAATCCGAATAGGCACCCAGGAGATAGGGGTCCGATGGTGCGATTTGGAGGGCCGCTTGGAAATGGGATTCCGCGTCCGCTATTAACCCGAGGCGCCCGGCCATTTCCCCGAGTTGTGTCAGAATCCAAAGAGCCCGCTCTGAATCAACACCGCGGGCTGAATTTGGCCGTTCCCAGCGGTCACGAAGTCGGTGGTAGCTGCGCGGGGCATCGCCCGTCAGACTGCCGATCTGCGCGACGGCTCCGAGTGCGGTGAGATCATCGATGTGTCGCGCGAGCTGGAAGCAGGCGCTTCGAGCCGCAGGGTATTCGGCTCGAACCGTGTGAATGGTCGTTTTCGCCAACCAAGCGCCGCCATGGGCTGGATCCCGTTGGAGAAGCGTCCGCAAATCAGCAAGGGCTCCATCAAAATCGTGGAGGCTTTGCCGAATCGTGGCTCGATGAAACAGGACGGCATTTGGAGGGACCGTATTGGTCCACCATGGCAAGAGGACGCCTTGGGCTTGACTGAGCCATCGGGGATCCGCCTCCGCGCGGGCGCGGCCGATCATTACTCCCGCTAGCGCTACCGCGTTGGTTATGTCGTTGGGACTCGCTCGCTGCAGCGCCCGTAGTCTGCGCAGTTCTCGATCCACGGGGGCGAGCGGCCGCGTTCGCAAAGTTTCCAGCACTTGAGAATCCGATTTCGGCGTAAATGGAGCCGCCGAAAGGCTCCCAAATCCGAATGCCAACCAGAGCCCCAGGATGGAAATATCCCTTAAAATCTCCAACGCCCCTCTCCGGGAGCGTCGTCGAAAAAGCGGGGATCGGTTCATCTTTGAAAATAGTATCGGATTTGCCCCTGTCTGCCCAGCGGGTGTGAGACAAAAATCGTCACTCGTATGAAAACCGCGCCCGTTTCTCATGTGAATTGTTTTGTCGTACACCTCGGCCCAGCTCAACACGGCCTTAGTTGCCAAGAAGCTCCTACAACAACGTACTTCTGGTATTCGCTACGCCCGACCCCGGGTTGTTTATTTGGAAAGCGTGTTGGAAATTGCGGCCAGCACCGAAGCCAGGATCATTGGACTTTCGCGGAAACCGAATTCTCGGTGACCGTGACGCCCCCAAGACCAATCGGTCGGTCGGACTTAACCTTGATAATTTCCGATGCGGCGTCGGGTTTGGGCACGGTCAATGTGCGGGTGGCGGAATCATAGGACGGCTTCACCCGATTGAAGCTGCCGTTGACCGATTTTCCGGTTTCGGTGCTGATCGTGATGGAGTCATTGGGCGACCCTGCGATGGGCGGACGCAGGTACGGGAACGCGTCATCAAACATCGTTGTGTTCACTGTCGCGCCATCGGTGAAGGGAGCGTCGCCTGGAGGCGCGACATCCGGAGTCAGGAGTTTGCCCATCACCACGCGCAGAGCAATGTCGGCGATGTCATCCCCGGGCCGCCGACCATTGGGAAACCCAGCGAGATCGGCTTTGCTGGCATCGAGGACCCCTTTGGTGACGCCAGCGATGACGCCGAGATTATTTTGAAGGTTGCGGGGTGTTGCGGCGACCGCAGTGTTCAAGCGCTGCATTTCGCCTGCGGCAACACCGGGAGGCTGATTCAGAGTGGCGATGCTGGTGGCGAAGACGGCGACCAGATCGGCGCGCGGAAAGGCTGTGGGTGCAATCGCGCCAGCACTCTTGTATAGGAGTACAATGATAACCGGGAGAGTTGGATGCGTGATGTAGTCGACAAATTTGGCCAGATCGTCTTTTGGCTCACTCGCGTTGAACTTGTCCTTGTCCTTGACCCCAATCACCACCTCGTTGACGAGCGGCATACCCAGGCGAGAAACCTGCGTATAGACATCGCCCTTCACGGTGCTGGCGGTCGACCAGCCTCCGATAATCGGCTGGCCCGGTCCGGAGACGAGGAATTCTTTGGGTAGTTCCACGACCAACGGCGTGACGTTTTTGTCGGCGAGATTGTCGGTGTTTGCGTTCTCAGGGCCAAGAGGGCTGGTCGAGATATTGATCAGATCAAACGTTTCCCCGAGGTTGACGACGAACGGATCTTTTCGCTGGTCGACGAAGACTTTGCCTTTCTTGGCAGTTCCCGGAAGGGCGACTTCGTAAATATATTGATTCGCGTAGGCGTCGTAATTTGGAAACGTCTTATTGCCGACATTATCCTGGGGTTTGATAAACGTTGGCGTGCCATCCTTGGGATTAAGAATGGGTGTCGAAGTGCCGGTCCGGCGATTGCCACGAATCACAGTGAGCGTGTACGTCTGATCCACGAGGAGAGCCCCGTTGTTCGTGTCAGTGATTTGTCCCACCGCGAGGACGGGAGCGGCGTTTGTCCGACGGTTGCCTTCTGGTCCGACCGTAAGAGTAAATGGCCTGAGAGTGTTGTGGAACCGGAACTGAAGGGTCAGATCTTCGCATGAATCCCCTGTATCGTCGATGTGGATCTCGTAGACGGTGTGCTCGTCGAGTTGGAAATAGTTGAGGCCTCCGTAGGCGTCTTGCAGCGGGAGATAGTTTGCGACGAGGTTACGTAATTTGAACGTCCCGGTTCGTAACTGCCGAACATGTAGAAGTCGGTGCAGTCGAGTTTCGGGGTGTGAGTGATGAGGGGGGCCTCGCGATGGCTGGAGGCCAAGGCTGAAACTGTCCCGAGAGCCACGGCGAGGGCGGGAAATCGAAGGATGTTTTTCATGGTTGCGTAGAAATTTATTTGAGCAGTGATATTGGCGAAACGACGGATCTGCCGAAATGGATGCAAAAAAGGGGGAAAATTTCGCCTGCTTGAACTTCCCAGGGTGTACCGGCGATCTGCAGCATGAATGGGGGCAACAAAGAACGGCCAAGGGTGAACTCGACGCACAGTTTGTGGCGGTAGGAGAAGACCCGGACCCGGAGGGAAAGCAACGGGTCAAACCTGCAGTATTGACACATTGGGAATGTCGAGACGGAGCGTGGCGTTGATCTCCTGACGCGGACCGTTCTGCGCCAGGCGGGTGGAGTAGGAGGCAGGAGCATCTCCCCAATCAAGTCGGGCAGCGGTAGCGAGTCGACATGGGAGCAGACTGAGACCCAGGCAAACCCAACGAATAAGTGCGGGGATACTTTGACTCATAGTATATTCTTTGGGAGCTGTTCTTTACCATTTGCTCACGGGATCGCCTCCGTACTCTGTCGAGCAATTGCTCAGCGAGGATCCTCTCCCCCGACCACAACATCCCTGGCAGTTGATTGGGCACCGAACGGCTGGACGCCGCGACATTACGGCGGGGCTGCAGCGACATTGCTTCGAGGTCTAAGTTTTGAACCGAACGATCGACCTAAAGACGCCGCGACCTTTTGGCGATGGTGAGGATTAGGCCCCCCCGAGGATCAAACCCAGCATCGGTTACACGAGACGCTCGCCCTTATTGGGAAACAACTCCTGTTAGCGGTCGGTTTTTGCGTCTCCACCAGCTTCCTTTTTGCCATCGGCTGGAGCTCTGGCGGATACACCATCGCGGACAAATACTTCCCGAACTTGGCGCGGCGTGGCCACAGCATGGAACAGTGGTTCACCACGACGTTGAGTCAGGGAACGCGTAAGACCGTTCAACGCCAGGATCCAACGAACACCGAACGAATTTCTTTGACTCCATTCGAATCGAAACCTGCCACCCATGTTCATTCTCTCACTCTCCGGCATCACAAATGCGCAGCATATAGACTTTCATCTCTTTCTTCGCACCGAAACGAATGGGTTGCTTGCCGGGGGCAATTTAGTTGCGAGTGGTCAACTTGCGGCACACCAGGATCTTCAACTCACCAATCTACAGCCCGGCGAGTATTTCGTCGATGCGGGCACAGATCCTCTCAAAATCTCCCCGAATTGGATACGGCAGGAGTTTGAGTTAGGGCATGAGACAAACACGCAGATGACTGTCGATTTCGAACAGGCCGAACTGGACCTGTTTTTCAGTGATCCCGCTCCGGTGGATTTATTTGATGCATGGGGCAATCGACTGCTGGCAATCAAAGAATCGGATTATAGGCCGCCCTACAAACCCCCGACGGAATCAGCTCCGTTTCATGTGTTTTCGAAAAAGCTGTCACCAAGCATTTATCGAGTGCGCATGGCAAGCGAAGCGACAAATTCACTCCATTTTGAAGCCAGAGATGAGAGTATACGGCTCCTGCCTGGAAAGAAGGTTACGAAGTCGATCGAGCTCATTCGCTGGAGCGTACCAAAACTGCATGCAACTTGGGTAAATTCATTTAAAACCCGCTTCCTCCTCGTTAAAAGTAATCCGCCTTTCCTTGCAGCTCGCACCGAAACAACAATCGGTGAATTTGAAGCCTTCGCAACGAATGTCTCACTGCCACTCAGCACACTCGTTTCGGCAACAGCCAATGGATTCGTCGACATTGGCCGAACATGGAAAGACGCATTTTCCGGTAGCGGCACAAAGACAAATCCCGTGGTTGGAGTTTCGTAGAATGAGGCCATGGAGTTCTGCCGCTGGCTGACTACGCAGGAGCAAGCCCTGGGAAAACTTATTGAACGCGAGCATTATTCACTTCCAACCGCCACGCAATGGACCCAGATCGCCGGGAGAAGGACGTTTCCTTGGGACGATACATTTCCAAGTAGGATGAATCAGGGAAACTACGCGGGCAGCGAACTCAAAGGCTACGCCCCGGCCAAGTGGGATCCTCTCCTTCTCGCATATCATGATCCTGATTCCATTCATACCGTTCCCGTGGGGCGGTATGAATGTGACTTGGATCGATCGGCAAATCAGGGCATCGGTTTGGATACGTTCCAACGGTACCGCCAATCAAACTACCTGCTTTCCCTTCGAGTCGAAGCGGCAAGGGATGCCAACGGAGCCCCTGGCTTTGGGGCATTTCAACGTTTTGTTCGCGCCCATGCCCATTACTCGAAAGGGGTCACCGAGGAAAGGTGCGAAGGAATCGTTGGTAATGCGTTACGTCCTGTTGCCTGGAGTTGGAGAAGGGCCCTTCCGGGATCGGATGCGAATCTCCCATTTCGAGTCACTGGAGTTGTTTGGGGCGATTAGGTTTCACCCTCGAATCGATTCAATCGGTGAACGGATTCACGACAATTTCCGGTTGAGCCAGTGTGCACCGTTCGCCAACCTGGGTCCGCTATGCGCACTGCCAAAGCCTCCGTCCTCGAAGCATTCAACGCACCGCTGCGCCTGCACGAATATGAGGTGCCTTCACGTGTGGAGAGGGGTGCCGCGCTGATCCACACGGAGATGGCCGGGATCTGCGGCACCGATGTGCATCTTTGGCAAGGGCAGTTGCCCATCAAGCTGCCGGTGATTCTCGGGCACGAGACGGTTGGGCGCGTCGCGGTGTTGGGAGAGGGCCTCGAGAAAGACTGGTCGGGCAATCCGCTCACCGTCGGCGATCGCGTGACATGGAATTCCGCCGTCTCCTGCGGCCAGTGCTACTACTGCGCGGTGAAGAAACAGCCGACGCGCTGCGCACAACGCCGGGCCTACGGCATCGGCTATCCGTGCAGTTGCGCGCCTCACTTTCTCGGTGGCTACGCGGAGTTTCACTACTTGCATCCGCGCACGACGATTTTCAAGCTGCCCGATGAGCTGCCCACGGAGTCCGTGATCGGCGCGGGTTGTGCGCTGATCACCGCGATTCACGGCATCGAGCGCACGGGCATTGCGTGGCAGGACAACGTCGTGGTCCAAGGCGCAGGCCCGGTTGGCATCGCGGCACTCGCGGTGGCGAAGAGCGCGGGCGCCGGCAAGGTCATCGTCATCGGGGCACCCAGGCATCGGCTCGAAATGGCCATGCGTTTCGGAGCCGATACGGTCATCGACCTCGACGAACTCCGCGAACCGGCAGCGCGTCTTGCAAAAGTGCGCGAGCTGACCGGCGGTTACGGTGCGGACGTGGTGCTGGAGTGCGTGGGTCAACCGAGCGCGGTCGTCGAGGGAATGGAACTGTGTCGCGACGGCGGGAAGTACCTTGTCCTTGGCCACTATTGCGACGCGGGCACGGTGGCATTCAACCCGCACATCATCACGCGAAAGCAACTCCAGGTGTTCGGCTCGTGGTCGAGCGAGCCGCGACACTTGCAAGCGGCGATTGAGTTTCTTCGCCGGTACCAGCGGGAGTTTCCCTTCCACGAAATGGTCACGCACCGATTCACGATCGAGCAGGCGGATGAGGCGTTGCGCACGACGGCGACGTGGAAATCGGCGAAGAGCGTGATTGTGCCGGTTTGATGGACGATTCCCAGGGTTGCGCGTGCCGCGCAACCCTGGGCTGAATGATGGAACGTCGTCGGCGTTCACTGGAGTTTTGACATTAACAGCACGCTCTTTGGCCTTCCTTAGGCTGGAAAAAGGCTCTGAAGTAACAAATCGCCCGTGGGTGTTCGGCGGGCGGTGCCCCGGTGAATGGCTGGTTCAGAAGCTTTTTTGCTCCCGGAAACCAACCAAGTGTGGTTAGGGTCAAGGCCACCACTAAATTAAGGTTCTCATGAAAAAGATCGTCCTTGGAAGTTTTCTCGGTGCCGTTGCGATGTTTATCTGGGGCGCCGTGTTTTGGATGGGTCCTCTGCCCAAAGGTGTCGCCCTTACGGCACGGGACGAATTGGTCCTCGGTCAGGCGCTGCGGCAGCATCTCCATGCCTCGGGCACGTACACCCTTCCGGGGCTTGCCACCGAACCGAAACGTGCCGAGGAACTTGCGCAGAAAGGCCCGTTCGCCGTTATTCAGTAAGGCTCAACCGGCGGACCGCTCATGGATCCTAGCCTGTTGATGCGCGGGTTCCTGATCGAATGGGTCACGGTCGCCCTGATTGCCTGCCTGATGCAGTTGGCATTTCCGGTCTTGAATTCATACATGCGCCGGGTGCTTTTTGTGATGCTCGCTGCAATTACACTCGCGATTCACACCGACGCCGGCGCAGTCGTGTGGTGGCATCATGACCCTTCCTGGGCATGGTTGATGGCGGCGTATGATGTGTCCGCCTGGACCCTCGCGGGACTTGTGCTCGCCGCCTTCGTCAAGCCTGAGAAGAATGGCCGCTGACTCGAAGCCTTCTTCAAGCTCTCCTCGACCGGAACCATGTGGTAGGATTCGCACGCGAAACCGCGAAGGAAAGTAACGCAGGCTCGGGCAAGAACTTCGGTGTGGATTGGTCATTTTCTTATGGTCCTGGAGGGACATCGTAAGCAAATGGCCAAAAGCCAGGGGCTCAGGACTGATATCGCAGAGAGGCGTTTTGCTGACTTGGAAAAAGCGTGACACCAGGAGGCCCTTTACCCCCCCCCTATCCCCCCATCCGATGTTGAGATAGGGTCGCCGCAGGGGCCGGGTGAGGGGTCGCTTAGTTTCCGCGAGGTCAGGAGTCCAGGGGCTACTCTGCAGGCGCTGGAGAGGAAAGTTTTCCAACGAATGGACATGAATTGGGACCACGAACCGTTGCTGGGGAATGAGTTGCGCGGACTGCCGTCCGCAACTACGGGGCATGAAAGCATCACCAGCAGTCTTAGTCCGTATTCTGGTCGGCTTGGTGTTGGCCGTTGCTTTGACAATGGCTTTGGTACGGCGAGCTCCGCGACCTTTGGAAATTCAAGAGGATGCTGCAGATTCGGGCGCGTTAGCGACTCATGGTTCCCTTGGCGACTTCGCGACAACGCCAAACCGATCGCAAAACCTTCATTCGCGCGAGTCAGTTCCATTGAATGGATCACTTTCTCCGAGTCTGATTGCGGACATTCTGTCGCTTCAGGAGAGCTCCGACGCGGCGGAACAATGGAAGAAGCTCGAGAAATTGGCGGCCGATGTTTCTGAAGAAGAGCTCCCGATGGCGTTTGCGTTGTTGCTGAGCAACCCATCCTCTACAAGCGACTTCGGTCTGCGCTTAATTCGATTTAGGCCGATGACAATGAAGGCTCGCTCGCTGGATTGAGGTTGTGGCGAAGGCCTGGGCGGATCAAAATCTCTTACAAGCGCCGGCATTGCTTCGAGAGTTACTGGAACAGGCTGAACGACTCAGGGGATTGCCGAAAACCGCGTATGAGATTGCACAAACTCAACCGGAGGAGGCGATCCGCGCTCGCGACGGGATTTCCCAATGGTCAAGCGCGTGAGGATCTCATCACGCACTCCGCCATGGAGTGGGCGGCCCGGGATCCGCAGGGTCCCGCCAAATGGGCGACAGAGAAACGCGAGGGGCTGCCTAAGGAAAGGGCGTTGAGCGTCATCGCAACTACCTGGGCGGAAACCGACCCTGTCGCTGCCGCGACATTTGCCCTGAATTCGATGAAGCCCGGCCGGCCGTTGGACGACGCGGTGGTCGGCATCGTGCAGCGGTGGGCGGAGAAAGATCCGGCCAACACAGCAGCGTGGGTAGGTCAATATCCCGAAGGTCGCTTGAAGGACGCAGCCCTAGACAACTTGGTAGGGCGATGGGTCGACCAGGACAAGGTGGCTGCGGCCAGCTGGGTGTCTGGCCTGGCTGCGGGAAGCGGACAGGACATGGCAATCAGCGCGTACGCCTCCAAAATTGCCCTGACCCAGCCTGCAGCAGCAGCACTTTGGGTAGAACGGATTGGGAGCGAAGCCATTCGCCAGCAGCAGACGGAGAGTGTGAGCAGAAGCTAGATGAGGCAGGATGCAGCCGCAGCTCGGGGTTGGATTGAGCAGGCGAACTTGCCGGAGGCAATCAAAGTGCGATTATTGGCACAAAAGCATTGACAGTTTACCCCTGAAAGCGTAGAAATGACCCGAATCGGATGCGGAAAAGATCCGCTAAATTTTGTCTAGACAAGTAAACCTTGGAACTGGTATTGAAAGAAAGGTTATGAAAAATACATGCAAGCAGTTGGCGGTATTGGGAGCAATCCTGATGACAGCGGTTCAGTCGTTGGCCTTCAGTTACGTCGTTAAATCCAACATGGTCCCGGCGGCGGCTGATGATTCCCTTTGGGCCGGAGACATTTTACCGGGTGCCGTAGTTAAAGACGGCTTTTTTTTGGGTGACCATATTGTGGGTGACCATATTATTGCTCAGGTTGCGAGCCCCGACGGACAAGGGAATGGCTTGAGCGATGTTGGAATCACATGGATAATTACGGGCCTCTCAAAAAATGGCGTTACTGACCTTACCGGCGGCTCAATTGCAACCCATCTAACAGTGGCGTATGCAAACGGCCTCAGTTTGCCCGCGGGTCTCACGGCGGGCTATTCTCCTCTAGCTAATCAGTACGAAGCGGTTCGTGCCGATATCACGGGGGGCGATTCTCCTCTAGCTAATCAGTACAAAGCGGTTCGTGCCGATATTACTGTGCTCAACAACGACAGAAATTCAGTGTTTGAAACTAGCACAGTTAAAAATTCGGGATTAGAGCTTTTAGGAGGAGGTTCAAAAATTCTTACCCCTGATATCGCGACTTTCGTGGGCGTGGGTACTGTTAATTTTAGTATCCCCGACTATGCTAAAAACGCTTGGTCTCTAGGGGCTGGTCCCAGCGCTGAGGCAGCTGGATCAAAACTAATTGTTACGCACGCGTTTGTGCCTGAGACCACGGGTCTGATTCCTGCGGCTGGGCTGGCGGGTCTTGCCGGTCTGGTTCAATGGCGACGCCGGCGAAATCGGAAGAGCTAGTCCGGTTACTGACCCAGGTTATTTGACAGAAAGCGGCCCTCGGGCCGCTTTTATTTTTTACTTCAAATTTGCCAACGCTCTGGCGCTTTAGGTTTACCCGCGAACCGGACCCTCGTAGTCGCGGACGGGCACTGCTTTTTGTTTCATGGCTGGAAGTTGCGTTGTTTGAGCCAAGTAAGCCCCAGCTCCAAAATGCCTATCAATCACTCTAAAAGAATAATGCAATTACTACTGCTCACGTTGAGAAATTCGCGGAACTCGTAGGTAAGAACCCGGCACTGATAGCAAAGCTTGGGTTAGCCAAAGTCAATGCGGACGCTGCAGCAGCATCAGCCATCGCGGCCGCGTACATCACCAATGCCGTCAAAGAAGCCAAAGCCCTCGGTCTGGAATTGCACCGAAGTAGAAGCCCACGCTTTTATTGCCCCCGGGTTCAGCCAGATAATTTGTTATCGACGTGGTCCCATATCTGGTTGAACCGGTTCTGCTTGACCAAGCCCCACACCAGCGCCGCCTCCGCACCTCCAACGCCATCGAACGCGTCAACCAGGAACTCAAACGCCGTACTCGCGTCGCCTACATCTTCCCAAACGAATCCTCCCTCCTCCGCCTCTGCTCCGCTCTCCTCGCAGAAATCTCCGACGATTGGGAATCCGGCAAAATCTACCTCGATATGAATCCATCCATCCCGCCCTCTTCCTGACTCCCGCTCAATTTACAGAAGAATACTTGCGCCGCCCGTGGAATCCACGATCCAAGCTCGCGGGGAATTTGCTTTTGATCCCGGCTGTGTTCCACCCGGCCCTCAATTCTCTGTAGTCCTAACAACTCAACCCATCCTCCTATGTATCCAAATAACTTACATACTCCCAATAATTCGTTAAACCCAGTCCTGCTCCGTGTGCTGGCAATCCTGGTGGCGGGCGCCGCCGGTGGTTGCCCACGCACAGGATCGCCAGACGCCGATTGATTTTAACACCAATAGCGTCCGCTTTGGGCAGGTGGTGCCCCCGCTAAACTTCACCTACGGCATTGCCAATCTTACGCTGGTCAACACCTATAATCCGACCGGGGCCGTTCCCAAGGACTTGACAACGGTCCGGGCCGATGTGCCCGCCAATGCGGGGGTGCTGACAGTGGGTGGTAAGACGTGGGACTTGCTGCAGTTTCATTTTCACACCCCGGCGGAGCACAGTCTCGATTCCAACCGCGCACCGATGGAAGTCCATTTCGTCCACAAGGACCGCGAAAAAAATGTCGGCGATCCGGACTCATTGCTCGTCGTGGGGGCCTTCATCGTCCGGGGCGCCACCAATACGGAGTTGGATAAGTACTTCGCCAATCTTCCCGCACCAGCCAGTTCGACCAATGTCCCCGGGTTTGATCTCTCGAAGGTGCTGCCCCCGTTTTACAATCAATTGATTTACCCGGGTTCTTTGACCGGGCCGTCGGCGGTGCTGGGAAGCACCGTGGCGCAGCAACTGGCTTCCGATGAATTCCCCGAAATTGTGAACTGGGTGGTGCTCACCTCGTTCATTGAAATGGCCGACAGCCAGATCCAGCGATTCCGGGCGCTCTATCCGGAGAGGGAGGGCAATTCCCGGAAGCTACAGCCGCTGGCGGGACGTCACGTGGACACCGATGCGGATGCTAATGTGTGGAACAATACTCTCGACTTTTTCAATGACAGCGTTCTTCCCCGCATCAACATCGCCCGGACCGTCCGGCTGGTTCATGACAATCTGCTCCAAGGATTGAGCTATCAGTTACAGCGCTCGCGCGACCTGAAATTGTGGACTGAATTGGGAGCTCCTTTCATCCCACTTACTCCGTCGGTGACGAATTACGTGGATGTCAGTGATTTCAATTATTTCTTCCAGTTGACGGAACCCACCGGCATTCCCGTTCCGTGAGCACTCAGCCGTGTCCATGCAGTTGCAACTGCCGACAGGACCAACAGAGATACGATGGACATAGAGTGGTGGAGCCACCGCCCAAGCGGAGGGGGACCGCTCCCCGGTCGCAGCCCGTGGATGGGAAGCGTGCGGTAGAAATTTCCAAAGACCTGCGCCCGGAGTGCGCGCTGCGGGCGAGGGGGACGCATGTGATTAGGTTGGCGGCGCGGGACGGGGCAGCTCGATAACATAGCTGAGTTGGGCAGGGGAATTTGGGGCAAGGGAATGGGAGGGGACGGACTGGCGGCGGGCCGGGCTGGTCATTCGTGGCACGATAGAATCCTCGTGGCGTGCAAGGTTTTTTTTCCCCGAGCGCGGCTGGGTGCGCGGAGCATCAGCCGCAGCGGGTTGGGCGGAGGGGACGCCCCTGATTCGGACGGGTGCCGGCGAGGGTTCGGGGCTGCTCCGCTCGGACTACAACTCTGCAAAATCCTCGGGCGCCGCGAGGATTTTGCCATGCCAGGGATGGCCAGCCCGGCTCGCACCCCATTCGTCGCGGCGCATTTCTTAGCCCCAAACTCTCCTGCGAAACTCGGCTGTGCCCACGAGCGGCTCCGTCCCGCGCCGCTGCCGGTGCCGCGAACTGCCTCAATAACTTTGTTCCGAGCGGCCGCTACCTCTCAAGCCATCTATCAATTTCCATTGATAGGAATTTGTTTGTTTGACGCGGAGGGTAAAATTCTTACTATGTTTCCCTCGACTCATGGGGAGCTGCATCGTACTTCAGCCGGGCGCCCTCTTCAATCTTTCCCACGGCACCACTCAGTTCTAATCAGGGGGGAAACCAGGTGCAAGCATCAGAGAAAGGCTAACAGTTGCTGTCATGGATTTCGCCTATCGACTCATTCTTTCGCAAGCAGGTCAAGTGACAGGACCGCAGCACGGCGGAGCCGCAACCAAAGTAGCGGGCTATACAGACTTACAAGTCTACCGGTATCTCTGAGATTTGTTTCATGTCGCGACGATTTTTCGGAGCGCGGTTGTCCGCGGAGCACCAGTCGCAGCAAGTCCAAACTGCCAGGCGTTCCGGCGTCACCCTGACGCCCGGTGCCGTTCCTGGCCGCTGCGGCTGCTCCTGCGGACACAGCCGCGCTCCATGGATTGCGGCTTCGCCGCGCGGCAAGTATCACCGGGGCTAGTCGGCCAGGTAGAACCGGCTGCCGCCCGTGGGGGTGAAGCGGTAAGGCGAGGTGGCCCCAGTCACCGGCAGGTATAGGTGAGGTCTTTCGACACGTTCAGAACTCCGCAGGGTGCCCTCGTATTCGATCACTATCTGGGTCCCCTCCTGCCGGATCGACATCACGCCGGCGCGCCGCGGGTTGCGCGGATCGGTCGGGTCGGTGCCGTTGCGGAATTCATCCCGGTTGGAAATCCCATCGCGATCGGGATCATCATCCGGACCGTAACGCAGATCGCGAAAGAATCGGCGTTCCCACGCATCGGAGAGCCCGTCGTTGTCGGAATCATCCGCCAGGTCGAGCCGGATGGAGTCGTGGATGACCGGGGATTCGTTGAGGCTGGCATCGCGGCGCCTGGCGTAGATCGTCGCGACGACCGGCCCGGGACCGGACGAGAGCGTGAACGGCAATTCGGGCCTGAAGGGTTGATAAGCGGCCCCGGCAAAAGCCGGATCTTCCGAAAGCATGACCTCGGTCGTGTCATCGCTGACGCCGAATTGCACCATGACCAAAGGCGAGGCGGTAAAGGAGTCGCCATGGTTGATCATCATGGCACCGTCCGGGGGAACCGAATCGGCCTTGGACACACCGAAAAACCACGCGGTGGCGGCCGTCCGCGCCCCGCGGTGGTCCTCCGCCACCAATGCGTAGAAGTACGTGGTGTTGTTGGCCAGCCCGCGGTCGTCATAGATGCCGGAAGGATCCGCCAGGAGGTCTACGCGGTCGTGGAGCATCCAAGTAAACGTGCCCCAATCAAACTGCCAAATCTCGATCAAGCGATAGGCGGTGTTGACCGGGAAATGGAGGAAGAGTGCATTCGGCTCCGGCTGGTGGATCGGCACGTGGAATACGTGGGTGACGATCCCGTAGTCCACGATGGCGGGGAGCTGGTCGTCCTTGTCGTAGAGCGGATCGCGACCAGCGGCAACTTCTGAGCCGTCGGATTCGCGCTGCCATCGGTGTCCGGGTTGAGCGGCGACGTGCCATAGTAGAATTCTTCCTTGTTGCTCAGCCCGTCCACATCGTTATCGAGCGCCGCGTCGGTGGGATCGAACTTGTTCAAGCCGTAAAGGTCCTCCCAGCGATCCGGCAGGCCGTCGTTGTCGGAGTCCGGGTCGCACGCGGGAAACTGGGGATTCTCGTCGTATTCGTACACCTGAAAGAAACGCGTGCCGAAGCGCTCAAAAGAATCGCCCGCGTGATTCTTGCCCTGAGCGAACACATGGACGGCGTAACTGCCCCATTGGCCGGCGGGCAGGCCGGGAAAATCCGGCTGGCCGCCGCGGCTGGAAAAGGGAGTGCGGGGTAGCGATTGCCGTAGATATTATTGGCAGGTTTGTTTCCGAAAGTGGACTCCCCGTCGACGAGTTTCGGCGCCTGGAGCAGGGTCCGCGGACGCCCGGAAGAAGGTCAAAGCCTCGGTCCGCGATTTACTCCACACCCAGCAATTGAACCTGAGGGCGGTCGCCTTATTCCCCGGTTAGGCTGTTGGGTACGCACCACAGCAGGCCCGGCTTGTTCTGTCTCTGCTCGCGCTGGAAGTCATCGAATCGGATGAAGTGGACTTGGCCGCTGAAGCCGGTGATCACGGCGCCCTTTTTGTGCCGTCGGCCGATCCCTTCCTCCAGGGAAGGGTATTGCGACGCGTCATGGGCGATGTTGGGACCCCAATAGCCGCCATATAACTTAAAATCCGGTTCCCACATCACATAAGCCCCCGGATTGAACTGGCCCAGTTTGAAGGTGTTGCCGTCCCCCAGTCGTGAAAACCCGCAGACGGCGCCATTCATGATGTAACTCGACAGCTTCTGGAGGCGGGGCTTCCACGAAATGTGATTGGTGGGATCGAGCGGGCAAAAATACGATTTTCGGATTCCGATGTACGGCCAGAAGAGTCCCGCCTTTACCGAATCCAGTTCATTGGTTTTGTCGGGATTCGGGGCGCGGCCGGAAACCGGTTTGAACAACCAACCGGGCCCGTAGGTGTGCGCCCAATTGGGCCAGGCCATGACGTCACGGTTGTCGTTCGCGTACATCTGGATCGTCAATCCGAATTGCCGGTTATTGTTCACGCACGCCGTTCGCTGCGCCTTTTCCTTCGCGGCGCCCAGGGCCGGCAGCAGCATGGCCGCCAGGATGGCAATGATTGCAATCACCACCAGCAGCTCAATCAAGGTGAAGCCAGTCCGCGGCGGGTTGGGGACCAGTGGGCGTAATTTCATTAGAGGGGTTTCCTACCAGAATTCTCTCATTCGACCGCAAGGCATCAGCCCCGTCCAGCGCGAATTCGGCTTTACGGGTGACCGTGGGCGGTCCGAGCTCTGCCCCTCGGTTTGATTCCGAACCCAAAACCTGGGAGCGCCGGCATCCGCGGCCGGCGTGACGCACGAATTCTGGCGGGTCGGACGCCGGTTTTTCCGGGAAGGTGTTAGCAGCACACGGTCTTCCCAGCGCATCCGGGGCCGGCTTTGGCGATGGCCGGCGGACCGGTCCGTCCTCAATCGGCGTCGAATCTTGGTGGCCTGGTCCGATCTGCCGGGACCAACTGCACCTCCCGCAGGTCGAGCAGGCAGTTCCGGATGGGGCCCTCGGCATCGAATGTCAGCTTGTGTCGGCCCGGGGGGGGGAGTTCCAGTCGGCCGAACTTATCGTGCCGATACAGGTCCCAGGTTCCGGTTCCCGGCGCGCGCCCGGTGAGCTTCTGATCCTCCAACTGCAGGCGGAAGACGTTGCCGGCGACCCCCCTGTCGCACGCCCAGTCCAGCCACACCTTACCCTCCGCGTCAAAAAAGCAACTTCCTGTCAATATTCCTGCTGATATGTAAGAGGGCAAGTCGGACCCGCCTCGTAGCAGCTGAAAACTTCTTTAGCTTGGGATTTCTGTTTAAAGACCCAGCGGAGAAAGTTGTCATAGGACATTTTCTGTGGCGGCTGAGGCTTCGCTCCATCGACCCTGCGAACCACCATGAGGTCGCCGGCATGGACGTCGAGAGCGAGTTTAATTTGTCGATAAGGAGGCGGCTGAGTTAGTTATTGATAGGAATTTGTTTTTTTGACGCGGAGGGTAAAGCTTGAAATTGGTATGGAGCTCACGCCCGGGCGTGACCGGTGCTTGCCCGAGGCAAAAACAAGGAGGCGCTTGTTCGCGACCAGGCTCGTGGCTGGGAACACCCACTTGGCGGAGAGCGCGACCTCGTCGGTCAACGACCAACCCGTGAGATCGACCGTGTTGGTGGACGGGTTATACAGCTCGATCGAATCGGAACGCTCGCCATCCTCATCCCTGATGCCCGTTTGGTTAACAGCCATGAACTCGCTGATCATGATGCCCTGGGCCCCGGTGAGCGCCGGGAGGAGGAGCGCGAGCCACATCAGCAACGCGACAACGGTCGCGGGGGCGCCGCTTCGCGCCGTCGCCGGGGCGCGGGATCCAGGGCGCAGGAACTTGAACAGACAGGCGGCGAGCCTGCCCATCCCGGGGCCGGCCCAGCCGGCAACGCCCCCGTGGGCTGCGATGAACAACTCTGCAGACATAGACTTGCAACTACCCCGGACCGCCCGCGGGGATCATGGGGGGGTCTTTCGCCGTTTCAGCTCCTCCTCCAGCCGCTGCCAGCAATACCATTGCATGCGCGGATGATGATAGGGGCCCTTCCAGACATTGCCCTTCAGACGGGTCGACACGGTGCCGTCGCGATGCAGGTAGCCAAACCATTCACCATGCAGCGGATCGGGGAAGTGCGCGTAGGCCCAGTCATGGACCATCTTGTGCCACCGCGCGAACCGGGGCTCGCCCGTGAGCAGGTGGGCCAGCAGCGTGCCGATGATGGCTTCGTTATGGGGCCACCAGAACTTCATGTCGTGCCAATACTCCGTGCAGGGCAGGCCTTTCACGTCGCGGTAATAGAGAAGGCCGCCATGCTCCCGATCCCAGCCCCAGTCCATCATCCAGTCGATGATGGTGGTCCCGAGCTCGATCAGGCGCGGGTTGTTGTTGCGGTAGCGCGCCTCCTCGAGAATAAACCAGCCCGCCTCGATGGCGTGGCCGGGGTTTAACATGCGCCCGTCGAAGGTGTCGATGAACTCCCCGCCCGGCCCGACGGTTTCCAGGAGGCACTTGAACTCGGGTTTCAGGAAGTCGCGTTCGATCTCGGCGATGCAATCATCGATCAGCTTGTTGGCCAGTGAGGGTCCGGCCACCTTGCGCAACTCCTGAGCCGTCACGATCATGAGCATCGGCATGACCAGGCTCTTCATCGGGCGGGTCCCGGGATCGGTCTTGGGCTCTGTTTGAAACTTCGAGACGCGCTCGAACAAGTCGAGCGCCAGCCTCAACGCGTGCTTGTCGCCCGCCGCCTGGCTGTAGGCCGCCAGGGCGTTGATGGCGAAAATCTCCGAGAAACAGTAGCGCCGTTTGCGCAACGGTTTTCCTTCCCGGGTGACCAGGAAGAACATGCGGCCGTCGGTGTCGAAGCAGTGGCGCTGGATGAAATCGATGCCGTGCTTCGCATACGCGAGCCATTCGGGCCGGTGCTCCACCGTGTTGCACAAGGTGGCCAGCAGCCACGCGAAGCGGCCCTGGAACCAGACGGCCTTGTCGGTCTGCAGCACGGCGCCGTCCTCGCCTAATGCCGTGAGGTAACCGCCATGCTCCTGATCGATGGCGCGGGGCAGCCAGAAGGGAAGCGTGTCGTGCAACAGTCCGTCGCGGTAGGTCGCGAGGTAACGCTGCAAATCGACGTCCGGGAGCGTGGGCATGGAAGGGGTTTTCATGGGGTGGGCACAGCTACGGGTTAATGCGATGGTTCCAGTCTCGGCGGACTGAGGCTGCGCGGCAGCGCGGCCCTACCAGGGGATCCAGGCAGCGCGCCCGGACGGCAGCCTTGTGCGCAACCGTGAGCCAGCCGGCCAGTCCTCATATTTCACACCCTCCGTGAGTTCACGCCCTTCGGCTGACGTGGTGAGGCCCAACCCGATCCCTGCCGCAGTCGCGCCGATGGGCCCAGAGCCGTATGGGGGGGCGCGTGGTGCATCCACCGCTGGCCGCCATGGCGCCTGGAGTCACAAGACCGCCGCTGACAGCAAAAGCCGTGAACAGAGTGTTGCCGTCCCTTCCCTCCCGTGCAAACAAGGAAAGACACCCCGCAGAAGCTGTCCGCGCGGTCTTGCTTTAGCCCGGACAGGTGTAAACCCGAAGGACTGTGAAATATCCGGGCTAGGGGTGAGATTTCCATACCTTCTCAATCTCCTCCAGTCTTCTTCCCTTGGTTTCCGGGACAAACTTCCAGAAGAACAGGGTGGCCACGAAACAGATGGCCGCGAAAGTGGCGAAGCCGGTGTGCATGCCAAACTTGTCGACGTACCAGGGGTAGAGGAACGCGCTGACGGTGTTGGTTCCCCAGTTGCAGAAGGTGGCGATGGACATGGCCCGGCCGCGCAGGCGCGTGGGAAAGATCTCGGGCGTCAGCACCCAGATGACTGCACAGATGGAAAAGGCGATGCAAGCCATGTAGAGACCCAGCGCCGCCGCGATCCACAGGCTCGTCGCCGGCTTGAAGGAGAACAGGATGGCTGCCGCCAGCTGGGTGATCACCACCAGCCCCATGCCGCCGATGAGCAGCGGACGCCGGCCCCAGTGATCGATCTTCCAGAGGGCGAGCAGCGTGAAGATGAGATTGATGATGCCGAACCCGACCTGGAACTGCAGCGCGCTGCCCAGCTTGAACCCCGCTTCCTCGAGGATGGAGGGGCCGTAATAGATGACGATGTTCACCCCGGTCAGCTGCCCGAAGATGGACAGGCCGCAGCCTACCATCAGCGCGAGGCGGAGCCCGGGCCGGAACAGCTCCCGGATGGACGCCACCTGATCGGTCCGCTCGTCCTGAATGTCGGCCAGCTCCCTGCGCGCGGTCTCCGTCCCGCTGAGCCGGGAGAGGATGCCAAAGCCACGTTCCACCTGGCCGTTGGCGATCAGCCAGCGAGGGCTCTCGGGGACGAGGAAGAGCAAGAGGAAAAAGAACACGCACGGCAGCATCTCGGCGCCGAACATGCCGCGCCAGGTCTCGGCAATCAGAGTCCAGTGCAGCACCCCGCCGCCGCCGAACGCGCCCGGGTTCGCCTGGGCGAACCGGAGCA
Source organism: Pedosphaera sp. (assembly GCA_009695205.1). Classification (GTDB taxonomy): domain Bacteria; phylum Verrucomicrobiota; class Verrucomicrobiia; order Limisphaerales; family UBA9464; genus SIBK01. The sequence goes on from SIBK01000018.1 coordinate 58,059, forward strand.
GGAGCCAGTTGGAGAAGTAGGCCGCCAGGATGCCGATGACGATGGACAGCTGGTAGGTGGCCACCAGCCGGCCGCGCAGCCGCGGCGGAGAGAACTCGGAAATATAAAGCGGCGCGAGCACGGAGGCGATGCCCACCCCCACCCCGCCGATGAGCCGGGCCGCGATCAATATCTCATAGCTGCGGGGAATCGCCGAATACAGCGCGGAGACGAACAGGAACACGGCCGAGACCATCAGGATGGGTTTGCGTCCAAACCGATCGCCCAGGGCCCCGGCGAAGATGGCGCCCAGGACGCAGCCCACCAGGGCGGAGCTGGTAAACCAGCCCACTTGCAGCTTGCTGAGATGATACTGGGCCTCCACCGAGCCGACCGTTCCGGAGATGACCGCGGTGTCAAAGCCGAAGAGCAACCCGCCCAGGGACGCCACCAGGCAGACGAGGGTGAGAAACCAGAGGCTGCCCTGCCGCGAGCAGGAACCCGCGAAGGGCGCGGCCGAGGACGACTGGGAATGGATCGATGCGGGCATGCTGAAATGGTTCGCTACGGTGATCTAGGTCGTGCTCGAGCGTGCACGAAATTCCCGGGCTTGACGAGCAAATATCCATAGGAGTCAGGCCGGCGGGCGCATCTCTGAGTTGTCGCGCGGGCACGGGTTGAACAGTGCTGCCTACGCCCGGTGGACACCGCAGGTGTGACAGCGTTGCTGGGGAGTTCACGTAGCGCCCACGTGGCGCCGATCCCCCTTTCCAAGTGCAATCCCCAAGCGGGTGCTGAAGGGTGGCCAGGATCCCGCGCGGCGGGAGCGGTGGATGCGGCGGGCCAGCGTCGTGGAGTGCGGTGGGGACCACCGCTTTTGATTTTGGCGCACGGCCACTGGCGCAGGCTCGGGATGACTCAACGGCCTGTGCCTGTGCCACGCGACATCAAAAGCGGCGTTTCACGCCGCTCCAGGACGCTGGCGAGACCTTTCACCCTCCTGCACCGGCCCGAGAGTCCGGGTAACTCGATCACACCTACGGTGTCCAGCAACAGAACATATGGGTAACGATGAGCCCCGGGGGAGAGGGCAGCAAAGGAACGCACTGTCCGATCCTGGGCCGGGTGTGTTCAGCAGCGCTCCTGCGGACTGAAGTCCGCGCTCCATCACCGACAACTCGGAGATGCGCCCCAGGCCGGCAGGATGCCCGCGCTCCCAGAAACGATCGACCGGTTCATAGCCCCGCCGCGCATCCGGGATCTCACGGCCGTTTCTCCGGCGTCACGAGGGCGTCGTCGGGCAGCAGCCCCGGGCGGTGTTTGGCGAACGGCCCGGCGATCCGGCTGGCCGCGGTCAGATCCCAGAGCGAGGTCTTCAGATGGCGCAAGGCGAGGGTGGAGGTGATCCAGCCCTGGGTCCAGCCGGTCTCGATGCACCACACGCCCCAGCCCACGTCGCCGTCGGAACCCCAATAGTCCCACTTCTCAAAATCGAAGCCCCGATACCAGGCGCCGTCGAGTTCCGGTCGGGCCTCGCTGCGGATTTGGATGCGGACCAGGAAATCCGCGAGCCGATTCTCGGCCTGCAGAATCTCGGGATCGCCGGTGGCCGAGGCGGCCTCATGCAATCCGATGAAGGCGAAGTTCACGGCATAGAGCAAGTCGCAGCACGGATCGCCGTTGGCCTGGATCAGGGCGCACTCATCCGTTCCATATTGCGAGTTGGCGGTGGTTTCCCGGAGCACGCGCTGGCGGATGGCGCCCGAGGCGTGCTGCGCCGCGATGACATAGCGCACGATCTGGCGCAACCAGTCACGATGTTCCGGTGTGTCCTCCACCCGCACCAGCCACGCCAGCGGGAGCAACATGCGACACCGCTCCGTTTCATGCCGGGTGGCCTCCGAGCCCCAACCATCCGGGAACGCGTCCATCAAGGTGCGGATGGCCTGTTCCGTGCGCCGCAGCAGGGGCTCGAAGCGGGTCTTGTCGTAGAGCCACAGCATCGTGGCCCACGGATAGGCCTGGTAATGCGGCACCAGCCGTTGGCCGCCCCAGTGGCCGTCGGATTTCTCCCAGAACCAGCGCCAGCCCTTCTGCACCAGCTCCGGCTCATCGATGCGCGCCTGGCGAAAACCCGACGGCCCGGTGGTGCGGAAGTTCGCCAGCATCTCCAGGGCGGCGCGATCATCCCAGCGCGGGGTCTTCAGCACCGCGGCAGCGGCCACGGTCCCCAGCAGGTGACGGCAGCTGTCGTCACCGTAATACACGCCCGAGTCCACCATCAGATCGCCCCCGACCAGCCCGTAGGCAGGATGCTTTGGATCCAGCCGCGGGCCGCGGCCGGCCATCGAATCACGGTAGATCAGCTCCAGCAGGTTCGTGGCGACTTCGCCCCAGGCCGTGTTGCCCGTGATGGCTGCGCCCAGGGCCAGGCTCATCGCCACCTCTCCGTGACAATCGGTTCGCACCTGGGTGCTGATGGCGTGGCTGCCATCCATGAAAAACTCCTTGGAACTGTAACCTTCCTTGAAGCCCTTCCGGCCGTTCGGCTCGATCATCAGCCTGGAGCGGCCGAACCAATCAATGCCGCGCGTGAGGGCTTGGAGTTCCACATCCCCGGGCAGCGCGCCAGCCCGGGAGTAGGCGGGGCGCACCATGGGCGTCCAGGTCAGCCTGGAAGGCTTTATCCCGGGCTGCAACCAGCGCAGGATCATCAACCATACCGGCTCCCATGCCTCGGTGGGCGCGTATCGCCCGGTGATGAAATGGCTAAGCTTGGTGGTGGCGACGAGAACGGGCCGGTCCGGATGCTGGAAGAGGATGGGCCACACCTCCTTGGCGGGCAGTCCGAAGGTCGCATTGTTATAACCGGCGACCTGGGCGGCAACGATGTGCGAATTGGTGGGTGGCACGGGAACGGGAACGAACCTGCAGCCGTGCACCATGAGGAGGGTGGAGCGCCGCAGGACGGTGCCAAACGCATCGGAGGTCACCACCTCACGATCGATGTTGCTGCCGTAGGGTCCGCGCTTGTGCCCGCGCGGCGCGCCGACCGTCAGCCCGGGCAGGGTCGAGGGAAACTCGACATAGAGCCGCAGCTTCTTGCGCTCGGCGATGGCAAAGATCTCGTCGCTGAGCCTGGTGGTTTTCGCCGGGTAATCCTGCGCTAGAATGAGCACGCCGTCACCCTCCGCAGCCGCGTTGACCGCTTCGAGGCCGGTGGCATGGCGGGGGAAGTGTTGTCCCTGGGCCGCGAGCACTTGAAAGACATCGTTGGAGGATTCGCAGGCGAAGACCAGGCTTGGTGTGACGGCTGAAGCCAACCGGGGGAGGATGACTGCGAACAGCATCGCCAGCAGGGTCAACCGGCTGGAGCGGTATCCAGTGCACCAGTCGCGCCCCCTCTCCTGGCGGGGAGGGCCGGGCTGAGCATTCTCCGAACACATCGTTCGCGCTCTGAACCCCTGAACCGGTCGGGCGTTACCGGGAGCGCCGGCATCCTGCCGGCTTGCTTCTCGCCGGCAGGATGCCGGCGCTCCCAGCGGCGGTTCATGGAGAGCCTCCACGGTTTCTTGACCGCGCATTGGGATCATGAACCGGGTAGGGCTGCGCTGCGGCGCAGCCTTGATAAGTCGGCGGCGGGGCACGGCCGGCCTACCGGGGATGGACGGTTCATGGGGAGGGCAGGCCATAACCACATTCACCTAACAACACGGCACGCCTCCCCGCAAAACCGAGGTTCCGTGGATCCGCTTCCTGCGCCAGAACGGGGTTTGGCAGACTCCGGTTTCGGTGTTTTGGTCATAATTGCAACGCTTCTGCGCAGTTCATTTCGGGATAAAAGCAGGCAACCTCAGACGTTCCACGGGCGGGATGTTCTTCAGAGTGGATTGGCCATTCTTCTCCGGCACGACAGCCCGATGTCGGCCAGCTTGGGCAGGCGGCCGTGGAAGAGCAGGTCGCTCTTGAGCGTGCGCGCCATGTCGCGGACCGGCCAGCGCTTTCATCCTGTCGTTTCCCTCTCCGTTTGTCCATCCCCGGACGGGGAACGAGGCACGCCAACCAAAGTTATTGATAGGAATTTGTTTTTTTGACGCGCAGGGTAAAGACTTGGTGAGCATGATGCCAGGATAAAGAATGCCACGATAATCAATCCCCTCCGCCGCGCAGCCGCGCATGAATGGGTTGAGAATTTTGCGTCCGGCGTCGGTGAGTTGCGCGTCGGTCAGGAACGGCGTAGGCGAATACGTGCCCATGCCACCGGTGTTCAGGCCTTTGTCACCGTCCAGCGCGCGCTTGTGATCTTGGGAGGTCGGGAACATTTTAACGGTCTTACCATCGCACAGCGCATGAAGCGAAATCTCCACGCCTTGAAGAAATTCCTGGATTACGACACGCGCGCCCGCCGCGCCGAAGGCTTTGTTGACCAGGATTTCGTCCACGGCTTCCTCGGCTTCGGCTTGGTTGGCGCAGATCAACACGCCCTTGCCCAACGCGAGGCCATCGGCCTTCACCACGCACTTGCCACCTAACGATGCGCAGAATTTCCTTGCCGCCGCGACGTCATTAAAAGTTCCCGCTCGAGCCGTGGGTATGCCATATTCCTCCATGAACTTCTGTGCAAAAACTTTTGAAGACTCGAACTGTGCGGCCTTCTGATTCACGCCCCAAATCCGCAGCCCATGCTTCTGAAACAAATCGACGATGCCGAGCGCGAGCGGATTGTCCGGCCCGACGACCGTGAGGTCGGGTTTCTTCTCGTGTGCGAACGCCAGCAGCTTCGCCAAATCCTCCGCGCCGATGTTCACGCACTCGACGAGCGCGCCGTTCCTCGCGAGCCGCTCCAATCCGATGCGGGCGTTGCCCGGCGCGCACCACATTTGCGTGACATGCGGCGACTGCGCCAGTTTCCAAACCAGCGCGTGTTCCCGTCCGCCCGAACCGATGACCAGTAATTTCATTGCGCGCAGGAGTAAAGCACGAAGCGAAGGATTGGGGAACGATTTTTGAAATGCGCTTCCGTGCTCCAACGGAACAATTGCGACGGCGCGCTTATTTGACGTGTATTAATGCTGATCTCAAGGAGCATTGTATTATTGTATTGTTAATGTGGATGAAGCTAAAAACCTCTTTTCCAGCCGGCGCACAGCATCTGTGCTTCCTGGCCATCTTGCTCGCGGACTGTGTCGCTGCAATAGAGTGGCAACCGGACATCCGTGACACAGAAGCGCCTGATGGAAGCAAACCCTCTCCGCGAGGAACGCCGCCTCGCGTGGACTTCCGCGCTTTGCCCCTGAGCTTCGAGGCCAATGAAGGCCGCACTGAGGATGCCGCGAAGTTTCTCGCGCACGGCCACGGCTACAACCTGCTGCTCTCGCCGACTCAAGTGGTGCTGGTACTGCAAAGATCGGGAGACTTGGAGCGGAGATCGGCAACGGAACTGCCGGCGAACTCCGGGCGGAGTTCCCAACTCGCAGCCGCAGTTTCGATGCGCTGGGTCGCCGCCAATGACGCGCTGGAGATGGCAGGTTTGGTCGAGTTGCCCGGGAAAGTGAATTATCTGCCAGGCAATCGTCCTGAATTGTGGCGCACAAATATCGCAACGTTCGCGAAGGTGAAATACAGCGGCGTTTATCCAGGAGTGGATTTGATTTTCTACGGCAATCAACGTGAACTTGAATATGATTTCGTCGTCGCGCCCGGCCAAGATCCAAAAGTCATTTCGCTGGATTTTCATGGCGCTGAAAAACTGGAGGTCGATCGGCAGGGAAATCTTCTCATCCAGACCGCCGGCGGTGAGCTCGTCCAGCACGCGCCGATGGTTTACCAGGAGCGCGACGGCGTCCGGCAGTCAGTCCCCGCGCGTTACGTGTTGCACAGATCCATTTCGCCGGAAACTGCGGCGGCAATTCCTCTGGTTGGTTTCGACGTCGGCGCGCACGATCCGGCGCTGCCCCTCGTCATCGATCCGGTTCTAAGTTACTCTTCATACCTCGGCGGCAACGATGGAGATTTTGGCTACGCGATTGCCCTTGGAAGTGGCGGCGAGATTTTCGTAACGGGCAAGACTTTTTCCACGAACTTTCCAGCGGTGGACTCGCTACAGATGCTCAACAAAAATGGCGGACGAGGTCCCACCGACGTTTTCGTGACCAAGATGAACCCGGGTGGCTCAGCGGTGATCTATTCCACCTACCTCGGCGGCAAGGGCGATGATGAAGGCAAAGGAATTGCCGTGGACAACGCCGGCAATGCTTATCTCACCGGGTTCACTGCTTCGTCGGATTTTCCAACGGTCAATCCCATCCAGCCCTTCAACGGAGGCGGCACCAGTGATGCCTTTGTCGCCAAGCTTGGCCCGTCGGGTTGCACACTGGTCTATTCAACTTATTTGGGCGGCGGCAGCATTGATCAGGGCAACGGCATCGCCTTAGATACCGCGGGCAACGCGTTCGTCACCGGCTTCACCGGGTCGTCGGGTTTTCCGACGACGAACGCGTTTCAATCCACGCGCGGCGGGTCGTTCGGGCGCGACGCGTTCGTGACCAAAATCAACCCAGCCGGTTCGGCGATGGTTTATTCCACTTTTCTGGGAGGCAGCGGATTTGACCAGGGCATCGGCATCGCGGTGGATTCGGCGGGTGAGGTGTGTGTCACAGGTTCCACAGATTCGTCTTTTGATTTTCCCGTTTTTCCGGTTGGTAATCCGCTCCTGCCCTATGGCGGCGCGGGTGATGCGTTCGTGACGAAATTCAATCCCGCCGGTTCAGCGCTCGTCTTCTCCACTTATCTTGGAGGAAACGACATTGAGCTGGGCACGGGCATCGCCGCTGATTTGGCCGGCAACGTTTACGTCACCGGCACGACTCTTTCAACCGACTTCCCCACGACGAACGCGTATCAATCCATGTCGGGTGGCGGTTACGACGCTTTCGTCACGAAGATCGACTCGAATGCAACCAGCGTCGTTTACTCCACGTACCTCGGCGGCAGCAGCAATGAGAATGTAACCACGCTCGTGGCCGGATTGGGCGGTATTGCGGTGGACGACGCTGGCACTGCCTATGTGACCGGCGCAACGGCATCCACGAATTTTCCGCTGGCCACGCCTTTACAGGCTGCGTACGGCGGAGGCGGCAGCGATGCATTCGTGGCGAGGCTGAACTCCAGTGGTTCGGTGACTTTCTCCTCGTACCTCGGTGGCAGCGGCGACGATGTCGGCTGGGGAATCGCCGTGGACGCCGCCAGCAACATCTTCCTCGCGGGGCAAACCATCTCAACGAATTTTCCGCTGAAGAGTCCGCTGCTGCCAACACTGCGTGGCGGCACCGATGCTTTCATCGCAAAAATCGCGAACAACCTGCCGACAACGCGAACGCTTTCCGGTTCCACCTGGTCGTCAGTAGGTCCGGCGCCAGTCGCCAGCGGACAGGCGCCGAACTGTCAGCCGGTCAGCGGACGAATTACCGGCGTGGCCGCACATCCAACGGACACGAACATTATTTACATTGCGGCGGCCAGCGGCGGTGTTTGGAAGACCACCAACGGCGGGGCGAGTTGGACGCCGCTGACGGACAGCCAGGCGACGCTGATGATGGGAGCAATCGCCCTCGCGCCCAGCAATCCGAACATCATCTACGCCGGCACCGGAGAATCCACCGGCTACGGGACGCCACCCTTCGCGTTTTTCTCCTTCGGTCGCGGCGTGCTCAAATCCACGGACGGCGGCGTTTCCTGGACGCTATTTGGGAACGCCCAGTTTGATCGCCGCACGATGACTAAAATCGTGGTGCATCCGACCGATCCAAACACGGTTTATGTCGCGGTCGCACCAGGTGAACTCAATGGCTTGAGCGGCAATGCCGGCATCTGGAAATCTGTTGACGGCGGGACGAACTGGTCGAACACGACTGCAAGTTTGCCTGGCACAAACGCGTTTTCCGATCTGCTCATTGACCCGTCCGATTCGCAAATCCTTTATGCCGCGGTCGGCAATGCCGCAGGCGCACCGGCCAACAGCGTTTACAAAACCGTCAACGGCGGCGCTTTGTGGACGGTCGCCGGTAATTTTCTTGTGGGGACAAACCTCGGAGACATCAAACTGGCGATTGCCAAAAGCGCTCCGCAGACACTTTACGCCGCCATTGTCGCTCCCCTCACCTATGGAAATTTCGGCAACTTCCAAAGCTTTCCATTTTCGACCGGCCTTTACAAAATGATGAAGACGACCAATGGCGGAACAATCTGGACGGAGTTGTCAGGCACGCCGAATTATCTTTATCGGCAAGGATTCTTCTGCTCTGCGCTCGCGATCTGTCCGACCAACGCCAACCTCGTTTACGCCGGCGGCGTCGCGCGCTTCGCCTCGAACACGAATGGCTTCCTCCTCAGCACCAATGGCGGCTTGAACTGGCTGGACACATCGATCGGCGCGGATGGCAATAGCATTCATGGCGATGCCCAAGCCATGACGTTTGATGCAAACAACCGATTGCTGCTCGGCGACGACGGCGGGCTTTGGCGGTTGGAAAATTCCGTTCCCGGCAACATCCGCTGGACGGATCTGAATGCGAATCTCGGCACGCTTCAGTTCATCGGCATTGCCCTTCATCCAACAAACCTTGATCTCGCCTACGGCGGCTTGCAGGACAACGGCACGGTGAAGTTCGATGGCACGTCCCGCTGGAATCCCATTCGAGGCGGCGATGGCGGTTTTGTTCGCGTCGATCCGAGCAATCCGTACGTCGTCTATCACACTTACTTCGGCCTGTCGCTCGAGCGATCCGACGACGGCGGCGTCACGTGGAATCCGAAGACGGCGGGATT
>SIBK01000102.1 GCA_009695205.1 Pedosphaera sp.
CTTTTCAGGAGGCTATCGGAGCCAACGCCCGCCGCCAGGGCCAGGCATTTCGTCAGCCTTCGCTACGCTCCGGCTTCCTCAATGCCTGGCCCTGCCGGAGGAGTCTCATTTTGAACTCCCTCCAGTCTCATTTTGCTCCCTCCCCAACACTCAGTAATTGTTTTTCCGTGATAGACTGGATCTCGCTGGCGTGAGGAGTGCCAGATCAGTTTGGAAATCAGAAATCCCGCCAACACCAAACAGATGACTGTGCGAAATCGAGTGCGGAAGTTCATTTGAAAAGTAACGTGAGTCAAAGGGCTTCAAGAAATCCGCGGAGCTGGAAAGGCAATGTCCTGCTCTCAAAAACTCCGTGTGTAAACTGAGGAGTCCTGAGCCTCATGGAATTCGAACGCGGTAGTATCGTTGGATAAACCCCGGCGGCAGGCTGTCAGGAACGGTTACGGGCCCCGGTGATGCCGGACGGAGGACGCCGCCCAGGGGGACCCAGGTGCCAACTGTCAATGCCTCACGGTACTCAACCTGGTAGATGAGGTTGGCCAAGGCCAGGAATCGCAATTCGATGGCGCCCTCTCCAATCTCGGCTAGCTGCACGAACTCGACCTGCAATCGACTGTCGGCGTCGCGAGGATTGGTACCCGCCCGATATTCCTGGAAATTGGTCATTCCATCACCGTCTTGATCCAGAAGCGCGTCCGTCGGGTTGAGCAAATTCAACCCGTTGGCGTGCTCCCAAATATCTGGTAAGCCGTCGTGATCTGAGTCCGTGTCGGTTGTTGGACTCAAGCTATCACCCGGACTGGGCGCGCCAGATTTCCAATTCACGGGGTCGTTGCCATACCGTTGGAAAGCGATTCGCTGCAACGAGAGACCGGAGCCATCGGATCCGATTGGCCACGGGGCCTTATCCGCGTAGACGATGCGCTCCACCATAACATAGGGGACAAAGATCTCCTCAGTATTCTGGCCGGGTAGGAAATGGTCTGGTTGCAGGAGCTCAATTTGGTCGCGGCTATTCCCCAATTTGCCGCGAAACGGTCCGATCAACGGAATTTTCTCGCTCATTGAATAGGCCGCGCGGAATGATGCCGCTTCAGCGAGATTGGTGGGCGCGAAATTTACCAGCAGCAAGACGCCCCCAACTGGAAGGGTCAGTCCGGGCGGGAGATCCAACTGTACGCCGCCCCGGATCCGCCAAGTGCTGGTGGGCATTGTTGGATCAAAGAGTGGGACCTCCGTCGCCGTCGCATTACGCAGTTCGATGAACTCGTGAGCGGTGTTGTCGTTGGCCTGGCCGTCTGCCTGGACGTCGGGCGGATGGAACATTATTTCAGAGATCACCACGGGACTTATTCGCGGACCGAGATTGGTTCTGCCTGTGCCTTCCCTAAATTGCGCAAGGGATGTGACCGGCTCGCTGCCGAAGCTCAGTCCACTCATTGGGATGAAATCCACACTGGTACTCGTGAGATAGCGACCGAACGAGATTCCCTTGAATGCCGCGCCGAATCGGATCACCTCACGATGGCCGGTCAGGGATCCGTCTTCTTTTGTCGCCGCCAGTACCAGATTATCACCGTGGGCCGAGCTCAAGGCAAAGCGGTCGGCTGAATTTGCAGATGCACTAAATTGAAATTCGTACACCACATGGAATCCGCCCGCAGGCACGATAGTACCCGTCGGGATCCTGTACTTTTTGGGCACCTGCACGTCGTCACTTAAATACCAACCGCCGATGTCCACCGGTGCGTCGGAAGTATTCAAAAGTTCGATCGCATCTTCCTCCGGCGGATCGCTATGAGTGAGCACTTCATTGATGACGACGCTCCGGATGAGCAGGTAGTTGGGTTCATCAGGTGTGGGCGAGCTAGGAAAGGAAACAATGGCTGTCCCGCCATCCGGCAATCGCCCTTCGGAAACACCCGACGCTTGAGGTCCGAAGATCACGGAGTTTAGAACGAGTGAGTTCGTGGAGATTAATGCAATGGTGTCCCCGCCTGTACTCAGCTTGAAGTTTACATGATTACCGCTTCGATCCGGGTCTCCATCAGCCGCAAATGTCACAAACCCCTCGGCGGGCATGAAGGACAGCGAAGAAATCGGCGATTGAGTCGGTTGATTAAGGTCATCGGTGAGAAAGAGGCCGCCCAGTGCCACAGGTAGGTTCAGTGGGTTGAAAAGTTCAAACCAATCTTCACCTGAGATTGGATTAGCAAGCCATTCATTGATGATCACGGCGTCGGGTGACGCGGTGGCTTGCGACTTGTTCACGGCGTTCGGTGTCGGCTGGTTCAGTTGCCAGAAGCCGGCTCCGTCGGGTATCCGCCCGATGCTAAAATTAGGTGCCTGCAGACCAAACACGATGCTGTCTTTCACGACAAAGTTGTTGGGCGAAGGCGCCAGCAACACCACTGTCTGACCCTTGGCGTCAAGCCCGAAGCCGGTGTGTAACCCGGGCGACCGGGTGGCGTCATCACACCAAATGCGAAGATAACCCCGGGCCGGAATCGCGGTATCGGCTGGGAATACAAACCTGCTTGGTTTCAACGGTGAATCGCTGAGAGCGAAGCCGGTGAGGTCGACTGTTCGATTGGATGTATTATATAACTCGACATAATCGGGGAAGTCTCCGGCATTTGCGGCGGCGGTTCGATTATCCGCCAGCACTTCATTGAGCACCACATCACCCACGACGAGGCTCACGGAGACAACATCCAACGAGATGCCGAAGACGAGATCACTGCTGGTGGTCGCCACTTGGTGCACCTCCGCAGCGAGTACGTTCTCACCGTTGAGCAGATTCGTTACAGAGACCTCGAACGGACCCTCATAGACAGCATCCGAGACAGTAGAATCCGCCAAGGTGCTCGACAGTGGCGGTGAACCCTGAACACGCGTGTTCCAGATGTTCTTTCCATTGAGGTAAAGGACGGCGCCATCGTCAATCACGGTATGCAGTCGCAGTTGCGCTGTGGCGGGGCCATTATATTGAAAATGATGACGAAAGTAAAACGTTATCGGCCCGAGGGTGAGCGGCGTGCGGATAGGTTCCGGCAGGGCGGCGTTTTCGACGGCAAGAAGAGCGGGACCCGAGGCCCATAAGGAGTCATCGAATGAAGGGGCGACCCACGCAGTGCCTAAATTGGCGCCGGACTGGTTGTATTTCCAAAGGGTGCGGGCATCGATTCGAATAAGGCTGACCAAATTAGTCTGGGTGGGGGTCGGGTTGCCGAACGTAAAGGGCGTCTCATCGGAAATCAGGGACGGATGGTTTTGGGCATCCAGGTAGGTACAGCGCCAAAAGTAGATGCGGCCAAAATCCAATTCTGCAAAGGGGATCGACAGATTCGTTAGATTTCCGGTCGAAGTTACCTTCAACAGGGGGGCGAGAAAAGTGCCGTCATCACGTCGGATTTCCCAGGTCGTCCGGGAATGGGGCGACGCGGGGTCCGCCGAGTGGGTATAAGGGGATGCCTTGAGGGATGCATTGGGAGCGACGGAAGCGGCTGGAGATGGACTCAAGTTGACCGGTTTGGCGGGCCGCTGGAACGGACCAAAACCGCACTGTTGATTCACGGCCGCAAATCGCGAATTGGCGAAGGACCGAATCGATCCAAATCCCATGGCTGTAATATTGTCTGGGTGCAGGAAAGTATTGTTCAGCAGGTACAGGCGCTCCTTGTATTCCTGTCGGAATCCCTTGATGAAGCCATCTTTGACAAAATTGGGACCGCGGAAGTTGTTATTTGGATTCCCCACTTCTCCGATGTAAATTGACGCGCTGGCGGGTGTGTTATCTCCTCGGCCGAACCACGCATCGCAATCCCACGGCAACATGCCCCATTTTCCGTTGCTCCTCCGCCACAGAAAATGGTTTTGGGTGGTGTCGTCCCACGGGCATGCCCAATTCTCGACAGCCACGTAGGTTAGCATGGCGTCGATATCGAAGTACTTGTCAAAGAAGTTCCGTACCGCCGGGACTTTTGGAGCAGGGGAAGAGGGAGTATCACCGCGTGCCACCCACAGGGCGTCGATCATTTTCGCGAAATCCGTGTGGCCCCGCCAACCGTGATTTTGGAGGGAGTAAGTCCATTCATACATTTTCAGGTCAGGCCAAGTCGGGAGCTTGGCCAAACGTCGTCCGTCACCCCGGCCGTACGGGCCTTCTCCGTTTACCTCGATCGTACCCACACTTTTGAATATCTCACCAGACGACTCGAGTGGGGTGCCTGGATTAAGCGGTTGTTGCGCCTGATGATACGAGTCGAGCATGTCTCCGTTAAATTCTCCCTGCTCCAGGCGTTGGAGACCGGCATTGTTGTTCAGAAATAGATCGACATAACGCACACTGGAAACAGGAAGACCGGCGTTGATAAAAAGTCCGTGGCCGACCACGAAGTCATTACCCTTGTCCGTCTCGAAAATGGAATCCGTGCCTTGGAACGGATGGTACCGAGGGAAGAACCACTTGAAGGAATTGCGGCCGGGTGAACGATTATATCGACTGCCGTGATGCCGCATTTGAATGTCTCGTACTTCGCCGTCGTGAACGAAAATGGCAGGTTCCGTCGCATTCCACGAGACCCGTGGATTGCCCGGAGGATCGGGAGTGGTGACCCGTCGCGGACTGCGGTTGATGTTGCTATTGAGTCGGCTGAGACTCACGGACGAAATGAAGCAATCGTAGACGGGCTTGGTTGAGGTCCGGTTGGGAGAGACGAAATACGCATGCCAGCGAAAGGGATCGTCCGCCCGTGGTGAAATTACTTCACGCTGACCGGCCTGGGTGGTGACAATTCGATAGCGAACAATGGATCGGTCTGGAAGACCAGGGATGAGGGCAGTGAACCGTGCGCTGGACGCGTCCCCCGTAGCAGTCATCAGCACGTTGGTGATGGTCTCGGTGGTGAGTTCGATGTTGTCGACGAAATATTCCAACTCCACAGCTTCGATTTGGTTTGTGGCTGAAAAGGCAGCGTCCATTCGGACCGGCTGGTTTTGGCGGATCAGCCGATGTTGATCGACGCTCTGGTGGGCGATCAATTGGACGACGACGGGTAACGGTTGGTTGCGTTGGATTGAGTTGGCGTGGCCGGGGCTGGGTGCGCCGGGGGCGGGTGAGGCCAGCCAGTTGGCAGGGTCGTTGGCGGGATGGGCGAAGCTCACTCGTTCGAGCGAACGGCCGGTATATTGGAAATCGAGATTTCGCAACCCGGTCCAGTCTTCATCCGCGCCGAGTGCGTCGGCGCCGATCGCCCACGGGAAATGGGAGGAATACGAGACGGAATCAATCAACTCATTGCGGGCATTGCGCAAGCGCAACGTTTCGCCGTTGTTATTGAGCTGGCCCAAGTATGGGCCGAACAGGCTGGCCTCTTGCAGTTGATAAACCGGCACGTTCGCCAACCGTGCGGGGTTGCGTGCCACCACGAGGTATTGGCCGGGCTGGATCACCGCGCTGGGAGGGAAAGTGTACTGGATGCCGCCGGTCAATTGCCAGCCTTTGAGGGATACCGGCGCGGCACCTGGGTTATGAAGTTCCAAGAACTCGTGCACCTCTTCCGTAAGATCCATCACCGGCGTGCCGTCGGCGTTAAACGCAGCCTCCTCGACTGGGTGATACATGATTTCTGAGAAGAGCACCTGGGCACTGAGATTCGCTGCGGCGATTGCCACGCCGGCGCACCACGCGACCGTTGAAAATCGCGACCATCGCGATGATTTAATAGACATATTCGAACAAACCCATACTCTTGTTTCCGCTCAATCAAGCCGCTTTCGTTTGGACTTGAGATCCCCTCTTGATAGCACGCTTCGTGCCATGACGTCGGGCAACGTGGAGCTCCGGGAAGCTTCCTCGTCGGGCGCCTGGAGCGCCTGCTCCGGTTAGCCAGCGTACACGCCGTTCTTGCGAAACCACGCGAGCATTCGCTTCCAGCCGTCTTCGGCGGCCTCCTTGCGGTAGCTGGGCCGGTAGTCCGCGTGAAACGCATGCGGCATGGCGGGATAAACGTGAACCAGCGATTCTTTGTCCTTGCCTGCCGCTGCCAAGGCGGCAGTCAGGCGGTCCAGGGTCGCTTGCGGAATTCCCTGATCCGCCCCGCCGTAGAGTCCCAATACGGGTGCATTCAGCTTGGCCGCAATATCAATCGGCGTGAGAGGCATAGCCGGCGGCGCGGGATTGAGGCCTCCATACCATGCGACGCCCGCCTTGATCCGCGGGTTGTGGGCAGTGTACATCCACGTCGTTCTGCCGCCTCGGCAGAATCCCGTTATCCCGAGCTTCCCCAAGTCGGCTTTGGGTTGTTTGCCCGCCCATTGCAAAGTCGCGTCCAGATCTGCAAAACACTGTTCGTCCGTTAGCTGGTTGGCTCCGGCGATGACCTCCTTGATATCGGTAAGTTTGGTGAGGTCGCCGATCCGGAAATAAGGCTCGGCCACTACTGAAAAATAGCCGGCCTTGGCGAGGCGACGGGCGACGTCTTTGATATGTTCATGGGCTCCCCAGATCTCTGGGATTACCAAGACAGCGGGGTATTTGCCCGCCTTCCCTGGGATCGCGAAGTAGATTGGGATTTGAGAGCCGCTGGGTCCGGGGATCTTCAGTTCACCAGTTTCCAAGCCGTCCGTCGATGTGACGATGAGCTGCTGGGCCATGACGGGGCCGGCGGAGATCGCCATGCCGGCCACAGCGGTGGAGACCAAGAAGTTGCGCCGATTGAGGGAGAGTATCGGCTCAAGACTTAATTTCTGCGAATCGCCAGATGGAGTGAATTTCATGCGGTGTGGTTGGTGGAGCAAGGGTGAGGTGGAATTTCAAATGTGCAGTGGTTAGCAATCTGCCATGGATTTGCCACAGTTGCAATCAACCCCGAGTATCAACCCCGAGCAGCGGCATTAATTCTTGCAAAATACCATTCGCCATTCTGGTTGAGAGAGAGGACTATGGCAGACTAATGTCGTCAACACCTTACCCAGATGAAGTCCATGATGCCACATCGCCGCCGTCGACGCGGACGGCGATTGCCGCGCCGGACTTTTCCGGCACACCGCACCCGATCGGCGAGTTTGCTGGCCGGGCGGATTTTCCTCACTGTGCGCGCGGCGTGTATATCGACATCCAAGGGTTCGCGGGCGTTGTGGTGGAGATCCTCGGTCAATCCATCAAGGTCCGTCCTTCCGAGGGCATCACGCAGAGGTTCAATGTCAATCGTCTCATAGCGTTGTACGCGCCGGCAGTGCGGCCAGAACCGTTTGCGGCAGGGATGAGGGGGGAGTGAAGACTTGCAATCCGCCGCCGGTCGCCGAGACGGAGTCCGTTTCAGAGAAGTCCGAGAATCCGGGGCGCATGTATGTTGCCGACCCCGACTTCACCGCGCTGCGTTTCCAGATCGGTATCGACCCTGACGTGAACCACGCCGATCCTGCCTGCTTCGCTCCAGAGCATCCGCTCAATCCAAACAGAAACGGTCTCCACTGGAGCTGGCAGGGTGGCTACGTTTTTCTCGCCATCGAAGGAGATTGGCTCAAGATTGACGGCCAGCAAAGCGGCTACTCCTACCACCTCGCCACCGACCGCTTGCTCGGGACCGTCGAGCTGCCCTTGCCGTTGCCTCTGGCGCTCGATCCCGCCGATGATCGCGACCTTCGCCTCGCGCTCGATATTAGCAAAATGTTCTCCAGCCAGCATCGCATCCGCATCGGGGACGACAGCACCTCCACCCACTCCCGTGCCGGCGACTCTCTCGCCGATCACCTCCGAGATAACGTCCAACACGCCTTCACCGTTGACAGCATCCGTGCCGCGCACCCCACGCCTATCACCTCACATGGCACAAATAAAATCGAAATCGCCACGAATGCTACACCCTATCCCCTGACCCTATCCCGGTATTTTCCGCAGCCAATGTTGCCGCTCGACAATCCGCTGACCGAGGAGGGTGTGGAACTCGGTCGCCGTCTCTTCCACGACACAAGTCTCTCGATCAACAACAGCCAATCATGTGCTTCCTGTCATAGGGCCGAAGCGGCCTTTACCGATGCCCGGCGTTTTAGCCTTGGTGCCGAGGGCCAAGCTGGCGCGCGCAATTCCATGCCCTTGTTCAATCTTGCTTGGAAGAACTCATTCTTCTGGGATGGGCGCGCACCGACACTCCGCGAGCAAGTCCCCGGCCAATTCAAGATTCTGTAGAGATGCACGAGACCCTGTCCCATGTCGTACTCAAACTCGATGCCTGCGCCAGCAATCGAATGGTGTTCGCCCGAGCCTTCGGCACACCAGAAATCACTGCGGACCGCATTGCCCGTGCAATGGAACAATTCCTTCTCACCCGAATCTCGAACCACTACAAGTTCGACCACTGCCTCGCGGGTGACGGCGAGCTAACGGGTGAAGAAAAGCGCGGCTTCGAGCTCTTTCACACCGAGTATGATCCGCGCCACGGGCAGTTTGGCGCGGATTGTTTCCATTGCCACGGTGGCCCGTTGTTCCAGAGCCAGAGCTTCACCAACAACGGCCTCGATGCCGAGTGCAAGGATCTCCGACGATCGCTCGTGACGGGTAATCCCCGCGATAATAGAAAATTCGCCGTCCCGTCGCTCCGCAACTTGGCTGTCACCGCCCCCTATATGCAAGACGGACGATTCGCCACGCTCGAGGAAGTTGTCGCCGATTACAGTCGGGGGATCCGCCGCAGTTCAACGCTCGACCCCAATCTTGCCAAGCACCCTGAAGGAGGGCTGCAACTGAGCGCGGCCGACGAGGGAGCCCTCGTGGCGTTCCTCAAGGCGCTCACGGACCTGTGAGTAGGATAAACGCGTCAGCTATTGGTATTGGCTCCAGTGTTGCGGCTACGCTACCACGAGCCCCGGTGGTTGCCATCACCCGAGTACGTCCAATAAATGTCCCGCATTTTAACCATGGGTTTCCACTGAACCGAGCCATCCAACTGCCCGACATTGCCTCCGAGGGAACCGGCCTGACGGGCAGTCGAGGGGTTCTTGATCGGGTACTGGTACACGGCGCCATTCAACCGAATCGCTCCGCCCTTTCCATGGGGAGCAATGACCCAGTTGTAGCCACCCACGCCATTGGCCGCCCAACTATTCTCGTCGGAGAAAAGCAATAAAGGCTCGTTGAGGGCGTTTGTATTACTCGCAAGAGCGACTGGAACATCCGTCAACTTGCGCGCCGACGTCCATCCGGCCGCGGGTGGCATCACTCGGCCCCCGTGATAGTGATAGCCGATATAGTATCCGGTCCCGGTCTGGAAACGGCCTTTCTTGCTGTCGGTGATACCCGGGAGCGAAAGCGGCCACAGGTTGGGACAATCAAAGACTTTCTCCCCGAACTGATTGCTGATTGAACGGTACATAACAGTGGAAATACTCATCAAAAATGAGTCTCCACCGTCCCGAACGCCATCAAAAACACTGTCACGGTAATCAAGCGCATAGACGTGGGTTGCCAGGCCGAGTTGCCGCAGGTTGCTGATGCAATTTGCGCGTTTGGCGCGTTCCTTGGCGCTGGCGAGCGTCGGCAGGAGCATGGACGCGAGAATGGCGATGATCGCTATGACGACCAGGAGTTCTATCAATGTGAACCCTGGGGACCTTTGACTCGGCAAGGCATCATCCTTTGGATAGCAACGGGGATCTTTCATTAAAGAGCGACGCTGAAAGATTAGCCCTGGAAGTCAAGTGCGTTTAGGAGAGGCCCCTCTCTCCGTATCGGTTGAGGGAAGGGTGCCCATCGCCGCTTTGGGGTCCAATCACTCGCTCGCGCAACCTTTTGTCGCATATGCAACAAAAGGTTGTGGTGTAATCAGAGGCAATGGAACGTGTGCAGTTGCCGCGATGCCGGGAGACGGACCCTTTAGATTCCACGGGGTCTGAAGGAGAGGAGGGACAGTCCCGGTGACCACCCGCGACCAGGGCGGGGGGCCACCGTCAGGATCGGACAGAAATAGCCTTGAAAACAGCGCTTGACAGCGCGATGACAACGTTAAGCATGGAGCCGTATTTTTTTGATAAATTTTTGATTGTGAACACTTCGCGGCTGAAAGCGAAAACCACGTCCCGCTCGACACGAGAGGTGTTTTTGGGTGAGCCTTCGAAGACGCGCCGCGTTCCACGTATCATCGAGCCGCTTGCCTGAACATTAATTCGTATGAAACGTTTGACACATTTGAGACGGGTTCTCGTTGTGTTGGTTTGTACGATCTTCCTTGGCTGTGGGAAGAAGGGCGGGGCGGAAGGAAGCCAAAAGGGGTCGCTCTCGGATGCCCAATCTGCGTCTACAAATGTGACTGTGGTGAATGATATCCTGCACGATTTTGTTATGAAGGGAAAAGTGATTCCCAAGGATATAAACGAGCTAGTCACCAGTGGATTCGTCCCCAGCCTGCCTGCTCCTCCTACCGGGAAGAAATTTGCGATCCAACTCCTACCCATGGGCTATACCGTGGTGCTGGAAAACGAATAGCCTACCTTACCGCAGTCCAGCGGCAGGCTTTCTTGAGGTTGCGGGGCTTTCCGTTGCAGACCCGGAAACGAGCGTGTGCGGTTCACCCGGCAGCAGAGACGTCAAGGTCCGGGTAACGGAGTGTGAAACACGTTTTCGCCTTTGGCCCAGCGTTCAGCCGCGTCGGGCGTTTTCAGCGCCGTGGCCAGCGCGCTGTTGAGCTCGTAAACCTTGGCATCCAAGCCAGCAGATTTCAGTGCCCGGGTCAAACCGATCTCGATTCCTTGAGCGACGGTGTTTTCGTGTCCTTGCTCATCCACCGCATGGGCCGGCGAGCCGGCGGAGGGGACGCCGTGGCAGCCCATCTCTTTGGCGATGGCGATCGCGTGCAGCGGGCGGCAACGCAACGGCCGGGTGCCATAGACACAGCACACGTGGCCGTCGCCTTGCAACGGGCATGGGAGCGGCGGCGCCTCCCGGTCGCCGCGCGCCCGAACGGCGATCTTCTTCGCGTTCTCCACGGCCATCTCGTAGATTCTCTACTGGTCGGCGCGAGACTGATTCTTACGGAGGTAGTTGGCTATGGTCAGCGCCTCGGGGGCGGTTAGGCCGACCATTTCCTGACCTGTTTCGGGGCATGCAATGATACAGTTCAAGTCCGACGACCCTGCCGTTGGCAGCATCGCCTGCATGGCCCCCACTTCCACCCCCGCCGCAAGCCGGGCAGCCGTCGTGCCGGTCGGCTTTTCTGTGAGACGTTCCTTGACCAAGCGCTCGGCGGTCGTTGCCGCCCAGTTCCGCAGCGCCTCGCCACGCATGAACGGAGGTAGCCACGTCAGTACTGCCTTGACGGGCGATCCTAAGAAGGACTCCGGAAGCAACATCACGATCGCAAAACAAGCCGCTATCAGCAGCACATAAAGCAGCAAGACCAGGAGCACGCTGACGACTAGGATGGGAATAATCGCGTCCTCCCTGGCATTTCGCGGTGGCAATCAAGACGTTCCATAATTCACCTAGTGTTAGTTGAAATGCACCTGCTTCGCCGAGGCGACGAAGCAGTGACTGTGACGTAGGCAGGGTGGTGTCGTCCGCGCAAAGCCACTCTCCAAAAATTTGCAAAAACCGCCTGTATGTTGGCCATCGGCGGCCGAGTGGAATGCAAGCAAGCAACCCGTTGCCGGATGGGCTTTCAGTTCTGATCGTTGTCGGTTGGCTCGGGCCTTTTCATTCCTGGATGGTGACGAGAGCACCATTTAGACCTGGCCCTCTGTCGACAAACCGTCGGATGAACCGCGGAGCGGCAAGGTCAGCCGCGCTTGGGGTCGACCGGCTGGGTTCACCACCAATTTGGCAGGGTCGTTGCTGTGGTGTTCATGACCGGCCCCCACACGATCGGGGCGAGACCCAGGTTTTGCGACTCTATTCAGGGATTCGTTCAAGCCGACAGTTCCATGAGTTGCACCTGGCCTGATTTTTTGAAGTATTCGGGATTGTGTTTCGCCGCGTTGAATTCACAATGGAACGGATCACTGTAACCAAAATACCATGAAACGAATCACGTCCACGCTCGCCATTGCCGCCCTTCTCTCAAGCGCGGTGTTCGCTCGGGAGATCAAATTTTCGATCACGCCGGGCTTCTTTGAGAAGAATCCCGGGGGTCAGCAACTGGGGCCGTGTCACGGGACGGCCATGACGGACAAGGCAGGGAATATCTACGTTACCACCGACACAAAGCGCGGTATCGTGGTGTATTCGCCGAAGGGAAAATTCCTCCGGGCGGTAGGGCCGACGCGGATTCATGGGGCGGAGATTCGCAGAGAGAAGGGGGTGGAGTATATTTATGCCGCGCGTCCTTCCGATCACGAAGTGTTGAAGCTGACTCTGGATGGGACGATTGTTTGGACCCTCGGAACACCGATGGAGGCTGGCCTTTACAAGGATGGAAAGGGATTCAATCCCTGCGCGGTGACTGTGGGGCCGGATGGGTCATTATTTATTGCCGACGGGTATGGGTCAAACTTCGTGCTGAAGTTTGACAAGAATCGGAAGTTTGTGAAGGCGTTTGGCGGGCCGGGCGAAGCGGACGGAAAGTTTAAGACGTGCCACGGGATCGCGCTGGATACGCGGCTGGCAAAACCCTTGTTGTTGGTTTGTAACCGGAACAATGACCGCGTGGAATACTGGGATCTCGATGGAAATTTTGTCAAAGTGATCCAACGGGGCTTACGGATGCCGGCGGCAGTGCATATTCGGGGGGATTACGCCGTGATACCGGAATTGAAGGGGCGTGCGACACTCTTGGACAAGCAGGGGAACATCGTGGCACAAGTCGGAGATAATCCGACCGAGAGCCAGCGGGCAAATTTTGGTCTGGTGCAGGAGCAGTGGAAGGACGGCATTTGCAATTCGCCGCATGGCGCCGCAATCGATAAGCAAGGAAACTTGATCGTGAGTGAGTGGAGTCAGTTCGGGCATCTGCACAAATTTGTGCGCAGCCGTTGAGCTGCGGTCAGGTCAATACCAACTTGGTCGTCGTCGCCTCCGCATCCCAGCCGCGGGTGGGTTTGCTCGTGATCGAACTAATGTCTTTAATGGAAATTTGCCGCCCCAGCGTTTTGGGGCTCTTAACGTCGATTTCCGCTGGCGAACAGGTCTGCTGGGACACCTTTTGGTGCGGGGCGGGTTTGAAACGGATATAGAGTTGCGCCGGAGTGCCAGGTTCCAGGAAGAGGATTCGAGATTTTGGCGGAATGCAAAAGTATTCCTTGTTCAGGATCGTTCCACCAAAGGTGAAGCGTTTGAGATAGCTCGCTTCGCGATCGGTATAGGCGCAGGTAATGACCTGGTCCCGGTCCGGGAGTCCGCAATAAAATAGATCCGGTCCGACGAACAATTTCTCCGCCAATTCGACCACCTTGTAGTGGCCGTCCTTAAAGACCAACAGAAGTTTATCGAATTTCGTACAATCAATCCGGAACTCGTCGCCCGACACTTTGTGTCCTATATAACCCGTCTCCCGGTCGTAGGCGACCTTGAAGGCTTTAAAGGCGACTTCCTTGGCATCGATTTCCTCGTGGCGGCTCGATCGAGTCAACCGCGGGTACACCGGTCCGTATTTCGACAGCAATGCCTCGAGATGGGCGATGGCGTACCGGGTGACGTTTTTGAGATGTTTTGAAGTCTGGTTGAGTTCGCTCTGCAACTTCTCCATCTCGTCCCGGTGTTTTTGGATGTCAAAAAGCGATATCCGCCGGATCCGCACTTGCAGAAGCCGTTCGACGTCGGGGTCGCTCAGTTCCCGCAGCAGTTGTTTGCGGAACGGCTTGAATCCATCGACCACGGCCTCGAGGACCGCTTCGTTCGTTTTGCATAGCTCGATCTTCTTATAGATTCGTTCTTCAATGAAAATCCGTTCAAGAGTTCGAAAATGCAGTTCCCCTTCAAGCTGCTGTTGCTTGAGTTCGAGTTCGCGCCGGAGCAATTCCACGAGCTGTTCCGTATTCACCCGCAATACATCCGAAACCGTGGTTTCCAATGGGCGGTTGTCGCGGATGACGATGATCCGACTGGAAATGGAGATCTCACACGCGGTGAATGCGTAGAGAGCGTCGATCAACTGGTCCGAACGGATGCCGACCGGCGCCTTGATCTCAATCTCGACCGCCTCGGCGGTGAAATCGTTGATTGACTTGATTTTCATCTTGCCCTTGCGCACGGCGTCCTCGATCGAGGTGATCAGTGAATCCGTTGTCGTCATCGGCGGAATCTCGTGGATCACGACCGTGGATTCGTCCTTTGCTTTGATCCGCGCGCGAACCTTCACGGTTCCTCGCCCATCCTGGTACTCTCGGGCGTCCATTAGGCCTCCGGTGGGAAAGTCCGGAACACATTTGAACGGCTGGCTCCTGAGGATTGCTATCTGGGCGGCGATTAGCTCGGGAAAGTTATGGGGCAGGATCTTGCAGGCCATGCCGACTGCGATGCCCTCTGTTCCGAGCATCAGCAGCAGCGGCAGGCGGCTGGGCAGGGTGACTGGTTCCTGATTCCGGCCATCGTAGCTCGCAATAAGTGCGGTTAGAGCATCATTGAAGATATTTTCCCGCGCGAGTGGCGTGAGCCGACACTCGATATAGCGGGCGGCCGCGGCGGGGTCGCCCGTAAAAACGTTCCCGAAATTGCCCTGTCCTTCAATGAGGTAGCGCTTATTGGTAAGGACGACGAGGGCGTCGGAGATGGCCACCTCGCCGTGTGGATGATACTGGGCGCAGTGCCCGGATATGGTGGCCACCTTGATGAACCGCCCATCATCCTTTTCGTGCAACGACCAGAGGATCCGCCGCTGCACTGGCTTCAGTCCGTCCACCATGTGTGGAATCGCACGATCCCGAATCACATAGGAGGCGTACTGCATAAAGTTCGTGTCGACTCGGCCGTGCAGGGGTAGTTCGACCTTGGACGGCGAGAAGGGGAGATGAACAACGGCTCCGAGAACTTCGGCTTCAACATGTGTTTCGGCCGCGGCGGTTGCTGAAGACGGCGAGGAGGACGGGGCGGGCACGGCTCCTGTCGGCGGAATTCTTCTGTCGCCGTTTGAAGGCGATTGATCCGTGGCGTTCGACGAAGGCTTGACCGGGCCGTCAATCGGTAATTCCGGCTGGTCGGGGCCGGGTTTACGTTTGGATGGCATGTGCGGAGTGCAAAAACGGGTGATTAGGCAAAGGGGAGTGCAGAGTGGTTCGAGCTGTTAGAAGGCGGCAACGATCCATCGGGAGCGGCGGTCATTCCTCCACAGGAACGACCAGATGTTCCATGATGTAGTCCTTCCGTTCCGGAGTGTTTTTGCCCATATAGAAGCCTAGAATCTGAGCGACATCTCCCCGGGGCGCATGTTCCACCTGGCTGAGACGCATCGTCGGCCCGATGAATTGTTTGAACTCAGCCGGTGAGATTTCCCCGAGCCCCTTAAACCGGGTGATCTCCGAGTGTTTTCCGAGCTTGGCGGCCGCCTGGTCCCGCTCCGCTTCGGAGTAACAATATAACGTCTGCTCCTTCGTTCGAACGCGGAAGAGCGGGGTCTCGAGGACGAATAGATGACCGTCGTGCACGACTTGATCGAAGAACTTCAGAAAATACGTGATTAGCAAGTTACGGATGTGCAGGCCATCGACGTCGGCATCGGTCGCCAGGATCACCCGGTCGTAACGGAGATTGTCCGCGTTGTCCTCGATATCCAGCGCCCGCATCAAGTTATACATCTCGTCATTCTTATAGACGATGTCCCGCTTCAGGTCCCACACGTTGAGCGGTTTGCCTTTGAGCACAAAGATCGCCTGGGTGCTGACGTCGCGACAGCTGACGATGGAGCCGGCGGCGGATTGTCCCTCGGTCAGAAAAACCATCGAGCCCTTGCCCTTGCCCTTGGCTTTGTCGAGGTGGATCTTGCAATCCTTCAGCTGCGGGATGCGGAGCGTGATCGCTTTGGACCGTTCGCGGGCGAGTTTCTTAACCTCCTGCAATTCCTTCCGCAACTGCCGGGTGTCTTCGACCTTGGCGAGGATCAAATCGGCAACCGCTTTGTTGCGGTTGAAGAAATGGAGCAACTCTTCGCGAACGCGGTTGACCAGTTCCGTCCGGATCTCGGTGTTGCCCAGCTTGTTCTTGGTCTGTGACTCGAACACCGGGTCTTTGAGCCGGATGGCCACCGCCCCGACCATGCATTCGCGGACGTCATCTCCGTCATAGCCGGATTTCGAGTACTCATTCACCGCCTTTAGGAGCCCTTCCCGAAAGGCGCTCAGATGGGTGCCGCCATCGCTGGTGTACTGACCGTTGACGAACGAGAAAAAGGATTCCCCGTATCGGCTGTTGGTATGGGTGAAACAAAACTCAAGCGTCTTGCCGGTGTAATGCAGCGGCGCATAGATGGGCTCGGCGTTGTCGGACTGAAGATCTTCCATCACCAAATCGAGCAACCCGTGGCGCGACTGAAAGGTCTGGCCGTTAAAGATCAGCTTCAGGCCGGCATTCAGGTAGCTGTAGTGCCGCAAGCGGCGCTCAATGAACTCCGGCTTGAAGACCGCTCCCTTGAAAATTACTGGGTCGGGCTCGAATTGGATAAACGTTCCGTTGGGTTCGACCGTCTTCCCCTTGAGTTCCTTCTTGAGCTTTCCCTGCTTGAAATGGGCCTCGACGAATTCGGCGTCACGGTGGCTTCGCACCGTGAAGTCCTTGGAGAGCGCATTCACCGCCTTCGTCCCAACGCCGTTCAGCCCGACGCTAAATTGGAATACGTCGTCATTGTACTTGGCGCCCGTGTTGATTTGAGAAACGCATTCGATGACTTTGCCCAGGGGAATTCCTCGTCCAAAGTCGCGGACGGATACGATATCTCCCTTTACGGCGATCTGAATCTCCCGGCCGTGGCCCATGATGAATTCGTCAATCGAGTTGTCGATGACCTCCTTCAGCAGGATGTAACACCCGTCGTCGTGGTGGGAGCCGTCCCCGATCCGACCGATGTACATTCCAGTCCGCAGCCGGATGTGTTCAATCGACGACAAGGTCTTGATCTTGCTTTCGTCGTAGGTGTGCTTTTTTTCGTCAGCCATGATTTGCCGGCTGGGACAATGGAGAAAGCCGGGGCAGGAAACAAACGAGTAAAAGGGTCGATCTGAAAGTTATTCCCAGAGTGGCCGGAGCGCAGTTCAGTCGTTGTCGCCGCCCAACATGCTGCCGAGGCCTCCCAGGAGAGATCCCTGCTCACGGCTGGAGCCACCAGCCTTGGGCGATGCCGAGTAGAGACGATCTGCCAACCGGCTCAAAGGCAGGGACTGTAGCCAGATCCTGCCTGGGCCTCGGAGAGTGGCGAAAAAGAGGCCTTCGCCGCCGAAGAGGGCGGATTTGATCTTTCCGACGTATTGAATGTCGAAATCGACGGTTTTTGTGTAGGCAACGATGCAACCAGTGTCGATACGCAGGGTTTCTCCAGCCGCCAGTTCTCGGGCCATGAGTGTTCCGCCCGCATGGACAAACGCCCATCCATCTCCCTGAAGCCGCTCCATGATAAACCCTTCACCCCCGAACAATCCGGCTCCGATCTTTTTGTTAAACGCGATCCCGACACTCACCCCCTTGGCGGCACAAAGGAACGAATCCTTCTGGGCGATCAGTTCACCACCGATTTCGGCGAGATGAATCGGCACGATTTTACCCGGATACGGAGCGCCAAAAGCCATCTTGCGCTTCTGGGCCGACCGGTTCTGGAACACGGTCATGAAGAGAGATTCGCCGATCAGCAGTCGTTTTCCGGCTCCCATGAGGCTGCCCAGAAAGCTCGAACTCTGCTGCGACCCGTCGCCAAAGATCGTCTCCATCTCGATGCCGTCCTCCATGTACATCATGCCACCGGCCTCGGCGACCATGGCTTCGTTGGGATCCAGTTCCACTTCGACAAACTGCAAGTCGTCGCCGTGGATGGTGTAGTCGATTTCGTGCATTGCAGACATTGAGAGAAGCCTTTCGTTTTGGAATAGTATGCCGAACCGTGGAACAACTCGCCAGTTTGGGCAAAGGTTTCAAGTATTTCTGCCACCGCTGCCGCTTGCGTGTCCCGTGCCAGGTCCGCTAGGGTCTTCGGACGATGACGTTAACCGAAAA
>SIBK01000103.1 GCA_009695205.1 Pedosphaera sp.
ACGAACCTTTGACCGCAGGGGGGCGCGAGCTAAGGCTCGGAGCTCGCCCCCCTGCTCGTTTATCTCCACGCCTTACGCGGTGGACAGATCCAAATTTCCACCATCTAAAACTATCTCGAAATTGGTCTAGACAATGGGGAGCGGCTCACCGCCTACCAGACCGCCCTACTGATGGCCCTGCTGCCCTGCGCTGCGCTCGGAGAAAGCCTGGGCTATCGCAGAGTCTTCACGGTAGGTGTTGGGCTGTTCACGGTAGCGTCCGTGTTGTGCGCGTTGTCGCCGTCTCTGTCGTGGCTTGTCGCGGCCCGCTTTCTCCAGGGTCTCGGGGGTGCTGCCGTCATGGCTCTCGGCGTCGCCCTGCTGCGCGTCGTGGTTCCACCTCAGCGGTTCGGCGCCGCAATCGGCTGGAACGTCCTTGCCGTTGCGCTGGCGTCTGCCGTCGGCCCGTCGCTCGGCGCGGCGATCCTATCCGCCACAGACTGGCCGTGGCTCTTCGCCATCAACTTGCCTTTGGGTGTGTTGGTGCTGTTCGCCACCTGCGCGCTGCCCGATGTCGGTGGGACGGCCTGTCGGTTGGACCTGTTCAGCGTAGCATTAAACGCCGGAGCCTTTGCTTCGCTGGTCATCGGTGCGGAACTGTTGCCAACGAGGCCGGTGTTAGGCGTGTTTCTTCTCGCCTCAGCAGCCATTGAACTGGTGGCGCTGATTCGGCGGGAAATGCCAAAGAAAGTGCCACTAATCCCGCTAGACCTGCTGCGTGAAGATTCCTTCCACTTTTCGGTGATCGCCTCGGGGTGTTGCTTCGCTGGGCAGACCGCAGGCATGGTTGCGCTACCCTATTATCTGCAGCACGGGCTTGGGCAGGGCACGTTGATGGCTGGGCTCTACATGACGCCGTGGCCGTTGACTGTGGCTATCGCGGCCCAGTTCGCAGGCCGGCTCGCGGATCGCGTGTCGCCAGCCTGGCTTTGCGCCATTGGCGGTGTGTGTCTCGCGACTGGGCTTGGGGCCGTCGCTCTGTGGCCGCTGAAGGGCAACCCGCTGCCGCTCGTGCCGTTCACCATGCTATGTGGCCTCGGTTTCGCCTTTTTCAATGTGGCCAACAACCGCAACATGTTCCTTTCGGCACCAAGGGCGCGGAGTGGCGCGGCGGGAGGCATGCAGGGCACCGCCCGGCTGTTTGGGCAAACCGCTAGTGCGGTTGTCATTACCCTGCTTTTCACCCTGACATCCGCCGATGCAGCGCCTCGGATCGGTCTTGGGATCGGAGCCGCGCTGACGTTGGCGGCAGGCCTCGTGAGCACGCTGCGAGTCAGGCCAAGGCGATCATCACCTACACCGAGAGCGGCGGCCAGGGCGACCCGACCTTCGACACCGCGCAAGCCATCGCCGTGATGCTGGAGAAACACGGCATCGCCTGCAACCTGATGCACGGTTTCAATTGGGACAAGTGGACCATCGGCAAACCTGCCGAACGCCTCGCCCTCATCCCCGCCGGACAGGAGCACATTCTCGCACAGGAGGACGGCAAGAAGCGCTGGGTGCAGGTGGTGACGGAACTTTCCCGCGCCTTCGCCCTCTGCGCCGCCAGCGATGAAGCCACAGAGATCCGCGACGATGTTTCATTTTTCCAAGCCCTGCAAGCTGCGCTGAACAAGCAGAGCAGCACCAACCGGAAGACACCCGAGCAGATCGAGGCCGCCATCCGCCAGCTCGTCAGCAAGGCAATCACCACCGAAGGCCAGGTGATCGACGTCTTCCCGCCGGCTTGCCCAAGCCGGACATCAGCATCCTGAGCGACCAATTCCTCGCCGAAGTGCGCGGCCTCAAGCACAAGAACGTCGCCGCCGAGTTGCTGGAAAGGATAACTAATGACCTGTCCCTTTATTCATTTATTCACACCTTTATTCAGCTTCCAGGGCGTGCCGGTATTCGGAGTGTTCGACCTGCACGCCAATTTCACCGCACGGATGGCCGCACATGCCAATGGACTGGTCGGATATCGCGAAAATTCGCATACCGACGCGCGTGAGTCGGCGGTTCGGGCCGTACATCTGCTCGACCGCTCTTTGCGCACCGGACAGCGGCCGAAAATGTTTTTCGCACACCCGCCCATTGTCTGGCCGCCCACCGGCACGGCCACCAACGCGGACCCAATGAAGTCTTTGCTGCTACTCGCACGCTCACTGGAGAATCGTCACCCGGAGTTTTGGGAGGTCAGTAGTCCTCCGGGAGGAGGATTGTGGGTGGCAGAAAATCCATCGGGCCGGGAAATAATTGATTGGCGTGTATTTGCGATCAAGATGAGAGGGTCATGCAGGCCATTCTTTGGATCGTTCTGACCTACCCATTTTCCTTCTTCCGACCTCGGGACGATTTCGCCCTAGAAGTCCTGGCACTGCGCCATCAACTTCGGGTGCTCAAGCGGCAGACGCACAGGCCCAGACTCCGCCAGTCCGACCGCTATTTTTATGTGGCGAGCGGCAAGCCGAAGAGGCCGACTACGAAGTGACAAGGGAGAAACGCCTATGATGGCACTCCTAAGTAACAACGCCAAACCCTGAACCCTCCCATGCCACCACAGACCAAATTAATTTTCGATGTCCACCTGGACCTGTCCTACAACGCGATCGATTTTAACCGCGACCAGCGCTGGACACAGGAGCGCATCCGCCGTCGCGAACTCGGGATGACGGACTACATCTTCCGCACGCGCAACACGGTTTGTTTCCCCGAAATGCGCCGGGGCAACGTCGGCTTGTGCGTCGCCACTCAACTGGCGCGGTATGTGGATTACTTCGGACGCATGCCCGGCTGGGCCAGTCCCGAACAAGCCTGGGCGATGACCCAGGCTCAACTCGCGTGGTATCGCGAGATGGAGTCCTGCGGCGAGTTGGTTCAAATTCGCGACTGCGCGCAATTCGACGCGCACCTCAAGCTCTGGCTCGAACCCGCGGCGGGCGCGACGGCGAAGCGCCCGATCGGCTACATCCTCAGTCTCGAAGGCGCGGACTCCATCGTCTCCTTCAAGCATCTTGAAAAATCCTATGCCGACGGACTGCGCGCCCTGGGTCCCGTCCACTACGGTCCCGGAGTCCATGGGATGGGCACGGACGCGGAAGGCCCGCTCACGCCACGCGGACGCGAGTTGCTCAAGGAAATGGAGCGGCTCGGCATTATTCTCGACGCAACCCATCTGTGTGACGAGAGCTTCTGGGACGCGCTCAAACATTTCTCCGGCCCGGTCTGGGCCAGCCACTCGAACTGCCGCGCTCTGGCAAACTGGAATCGCCAGTTCGCCGACGAGCAGATCAAGGCGCTCATCGGGCGCGGCGCCGTCATTGGAATGGCCTTCGACGCGATCATGATGGTTCACGGTTGGACGCATCTGCGCTCGAAGCCGGCGGATTTTAATTTGAAGCTGGAGAAAATCTGCGAACACATCGACCACATCTGCCAGATCGCCGGCAACGCGAAGCACGTCGGCATCGGCAGCGACCTCGACGGCGGCTACGGCACCGAACAAACGCCACTGGATCTGGACAGCATCGCCGATCTCGCGAAGCTGGACGGCCTGCTCGCCGCGCGCGGCTTCACGCCGGCAGACATCGACGGCATTTTTCACGGCAACTTCGTGAACTTCCTGCGGAAAGTTTGGAAATGACGCGCCCGCCATGACGACCGCCGCCACCAACATTCGTTACCGCATCATCGCGGCGAGCATGTTGATGGCGTTCATCCTGTATCTCGACCGCATCTGTCTCAGCGAGATCGTTAAGTCCGCGTCGTTCAAAGGAGACGTGGCTCTCTCCAAGGAACAAATCGGGCGCATCCTCGGAGCCTTCTTCTTCACTTACGCGCTTTTCCAAGTGCCGGCTGGCTGGGCGAGCGACCGCTGGGGGGCTCGGCGGATGCTGACCGGCTACATCGTTCTCTGGTCGTTGTTCACCGGGTTGACCGGATTCATGACCAGCTTCTGGGGCCTGATGCTGGCACGGCTTGGCTGCGGCATCGCCCAGGCCGGCGCATATCCAACGAGCGGCGCAATCATCCGGCGCTGGATTCCTCTGGCGGGTCGCGGCCAGGCGAGCGCGCTCGTGTCGTTGGGGGGGCGCATCGGCGGCACGCTCGCGCCTTTTCTCACCGCACTCCTGATCGTTGCGTTCGGTAACTGGCGTCCGGCGCTGTGGGTGGATGCCATCGTCGGGTTGTTCATCGCGGGAATTTATTTCTCCATCGTCCGCAATCGTCCTTCCGAACATTTCGCCTGCAACGCTGCCGAACAGAAGCGGATTGGCAGCCCGCCCAACGAACCACTGCCCGAAGCGCGCGAAATCGGACCCATGCTGCGGGCGTTTTGCCAGAGTCGCAGCTTGTGGCTGACCTCGGCCAGCCAGCTGCTCGTCAACATCGGCTGGGCGTTTCTCATCACCTGGCTACCCACCTATCTCGCGGAGGAAAAGCACGTCGAAGCCGTCGCGGGGGGACGCATGGTGTCGCTCGTGCTTGCGTTCGGTATGGCCGGCCAGCTCGCGGGCGGCTGGGCGAGCGATTGGAGTGTGCGCCGCTTCGGATTGCGCTGGGGCCGCGTCCTTCCGATGGCGGCTCCGCTGATGCTGGCCGGCGGCGCCTATCTCGTGTGCCTCGGCGTGGACTCGGCGTGGGCAATCATCGCGTGTTGCGCCGTGGTGTCGTTCGGCACGGACATGAACAACCCCGCTTCGTGGGCCTTCATGCAGGACATCGGCGGCAAGAACACTGCCTCGGCCGCCGGTTGGGCCAATATGTGGGGAAACTTGGGTGCGTCCGCGAGCGCGATGATGGTGCCATGGCTGATCCGGGTCGGAGGCAGCGGCGAAGCGGGCCAACGCCTCGTCTTCATCGCCTGCGCCGGGGCGTTCTTCCTCGCGGGACTCACCGTGCTGGGAATGGATGCGACGAAGCTAATCGTCATAAAAGCCAGGCTGGAGAGATGAATTTCTGCACCGAATGAAGGTGGCGCTCCGGTTCACCGCAGAGGCGGGAAGAGCGCAGAGGTTTTCTGACCGGTGTTCTCTGTGTCCTTCCCATCTCTACGGTGTCACCGGTTGTTTCCTTTGGGTGCGGCTTTGCCGCGCTGAGTTCATCGTACCTGTTCGTCGGGCACGATCTCACCCTCGTACCTGATGCCCTCCGGCATCCGTATCAACGCCAAACACCTGGGGTTCATTAACTCGCGATTTCATCGTGCCCGGAAGGCTCTGCTAAGGCATGCTCCAAGTGTCATGCGAAACGACACTCACCGTCTGCCATCATTGCTTTCCTGCCTCCCCCGGATTTTCTGCTTCATCCTTGCTGCCTTTCCGTTACGAGCGGATGAAGCGCGGCTGCTACGCTTTCCCACGATCCACAGTGGCCGGATCGTATTCACCCATGCGGGCGACCTCTTTACCGTGCCGGCCAGCGGCGGCACTGCGCGGCGCCTGACGAGCGGGGACGGATACGAAATGTTCGCCCGATTTTCGCCGGACGGACGCCAACTGGCCTTTACGGGCCAGTATGACGGAAATACCGAGGTATACGTGATCCCGGCGGACGGGGGAGTCCCCAAACGCCTGACCTACACCGCCACGCTGGATCGCGACGATGTGTCCGACCGCATGGGCCCCAACAACATTGTGATGACGTGGCGGGACAATGAAACCGTAGTTTACCGGTCCAGACGGACTCAGTGGAATCCGTTCAAGGGACATCTGCTGCTCGCCCGGACCACTGGTGGCATGCCCGAGGAACTTCCCCTGCCCCGGGGCGGATGGTGTTCGTATTCTCCCGACGGACGGAAGCTGGCCTATAACCGGGTGTTCCGTGAATTCCGGACCTGGAAGCGATATAGGGGCGGGCAGGCCGATGAAATCTGGATCTACGATTTCGAGGGAAAAACTACCGAGAAGATCGCCGGCGACCCAGCTCAGGACATCTTCCCGATGTGGCACGGTGACCGGATCTATTTTGTCTCGGAGCGCGACGAAAACCACAAGGCCAACTTGTTCGTCTATGATCTCAAATCAAGGCAGACTCGCCCGCTGACACGCTTCACCGAATTCGATGTCAAGTTTCCCTCTCTCGGCGATTCGGCCATCGTTTTCGAAAATGGTGGATATATCTTTCAATTTGACCTCGCCACCGAGCAGGCCACCCGGGTGCCCATCGAGATTCGTGAGGATTTCGCCGGCGGACGCAGCAGCCTGCGGGACGTCGGCAAGGAGGTAACCTCGCTTGATTTGGCACCGGACGGTAGCCGGGCTGTGTTCGGTGCCCGCGGCGATGTGTTCACGGTGCCCGCAAAGCAGGGCCCCACCCGCAATCTCACCCGCTCTCCGGGCATCCACGAACGCAACGCAGTGTGGTCACCCGACGGCCGTTGGATTGCCTATGTCGCCGACACCACGGGTGAAGACGAGATCTATATCCGACTCCAAGATGGCTCAGGGGACGTCACGCGTCTGACGGACGGTGCCGACACCTACAAATATCAGCTTCACTGGTCGCCGGACTCCAAACGGATCCTTTGGTCGGACAAGAAGAATCGACTGCAATTCATCGAAATCACATCTCGACAGATCACACTCGTCGCCAACTCAAAAGATTGGGAAATCGTCGACTTCACCTGGGCGCCAGACAGCCAGTGGATTGCCTTTCTTCAGCCGGAGCCCCGCCGGTTCGAACGAATCCAACTCTATTCACTGGTTAGCAAGGAGACGATTCCTGCCACGGACGGATGGTCTAGTGTGGGAAGCCCCGCCTTTAGTTCGGACAGCAAGCTGCTATTCTTTGTTTCCGCTCGGACTTTCAACCCCACGTACAGTCAAACCGAATGGAATCATTCCTATGGCGACATGCAGAATCTATATTTCGTCACCTTGGCCCGCGACACCCGGTCTCCCATGGCTCCGAAAAGCGATGAGGTAAAGGTAAAGGAAGAGCAGACCCCTGGAACCAACACCGCTGCCAGCGGAATTTCCAATGCCATCAGCGTTACGAATGCGCCGAATGTCGCCAAGACCAACGAGGTCCGGGGGCCGCTCCGGGTTGACGCGGAGGGGTTGATTGATCGCATCGCAGCTCTACCCACTCCAGCCGGGGGCTACGGCGAACTCACGTCCGTCGGCGACAAGCTCTACTACCTTCGAAAAGGAAAACTGTGGCTCTTTGACTTCGAAAAGCAGAAGGAAACCGAGCTGGGCGACTTCGGCGGTTACGTTGTGTCGGCCGATCAAAAGAAAATGCTCGTTTCCGGTGGAGGCAGTTATTCCATTGTGGATCTGCCCTCTGGAAAAATGGATGTCAGCAGTCACTTGGATCTGAGCGACGTTAAAGTGCAGTTAGATCGCACTGCGGAGTGGAGCCAAATTTTTAACGAATGCTGGCGGCAGATGCGTGACTTTTTCTATGACCCGAACCTGCACGGGGTCGACTGGTCCGCAATCCGACAGAGGTATGAGCCGTTGCTGGCGAACGTGCATCACCGGACGGATCTGACCTTTCTGATCGGAGAAATGATCGGAGAACTCAATGCCGGTCATACCTATGTGGGCGGCGGCGACTATCCCAAGCCGGGGCGAATCAATCTCGGTCTGCTTGGCGCCAGATTGGAACGCGATCCGGCGACGGGTTTTGTAAGGATCGTCGAGATCCTCCGCGGTCACAATTGGGACAAGACCTACCGGTCGCCATTGACTGACATCGGGGTTAACGTGCGGCCGGGCGACTATATTCTTGCTGTAAACGGAAGGCCCTTAAGGCAAACCAATGATTTCAATGCACTCATGATCGATACCGCCCGAAAACAGGTGCGACTGAAGGTCAATTCGAATCCATCGGAAACCGGTGCCCGCGAGGAAACTGTCATACCGACCGATAACGAACAACCACTCTATTATCTAAACTGGGTGCTTAAGAACATCGAAACCGTCGAGAAGGCGTCGAACGGCCGGATTGGTTACGTGCATGTGCCGGACATGGGTGTCCATGGCCTCAATGAATTCGCCAAATTTTATTACCCGCAACTGCACAAAGACGCTCTGGTTCTCGATTGTCGCGGGAACGGCGGGGGAAACGTTTCCCCCATGATCATCGAGCGTATCCGACGTGAGCCTTCCATGTGGACCATTGCCCGCAATGGAAGTGTCAATGTGGATCCAAGCGGGCAAATGCTGGGACCGAAAGTGCTGCTTCTGGATCAGTTTAGTGCGAGCGATGGAGACATCGTTGCCTACCGATTCAAGACTCACAAACTGGGTCCTGTGATCGGTCAGCGAAGCTGGGGCGGGGTCGTGGGGATCCGGGGAACACTGCCACTCCTTGACGGCGGGTTCCTTAATCGTCCGGAGTTTTCGAGATTCTCTCTTGACGGTCAAGAATGGATCATGGAAGGGCACGGCGTCGACCCTGATATCGAGGTTGATAATGATCCCGCACGCGAATACGCGGGTGTTGATGACCAGCTAGCCCGGGCCATTGAGGAACTGAAAGGGGCTCTGAGCCGCAATCCGGTCCAAATCCCGGCTCCGCCGGCGTACCCTGACAAGAGAAAGTAGCCTCGTCTGCATGCTGCCGCCAAAACACTGGCAACCAGACCGAGTCCTTCGGCTCTTCTTCAGCATCCTCTTCGGCTTCGGTGCGGGAGGGCTGCTGTTCCAATCGGTTGACCTGATCTATCGCAGGAATGGCATCGAGCCGCCTCAGGCACTTATGCTGTGCCTTGGATCGCTCGCTCTCCACGGCGTTGCCATTCCTGCCCTCGCGTGGTTTGTCTGGGGCCATGGCTATACCCTGGCGTCTGCCTTTGGCCTCCTGGGTAGCCGCCGCTGGCGTGCCATCCTTCTGGGCGCCCTTCTCGCGGCAGGAATGCTTCCGCTGGGTTACGCCCTCCTGAGCGCCGTACGGGCTGCCCTCGACGCCGTGGGGTACCCGGCCGATGCCCAGGAGCACGTCCATTTACTCCTCGAATCAAAGTCCCTACTCGTCCGAGGTTATATTTTCACCTTTTCCGTGATCATTGCGCCCTGGGTCGAGGAGGCCATTTTTCGCGGCGTCTTATACCCATTCATCCGC
The DNA here is from genome assembly GCA_009695205.1 of Pedosphaera sp. Lineage (GTDB taxonomy): Bacteria > Verrucomicrobiota > Verrucomicrobiia > Limisphaerales > UBA9464 > SIBK01. Next base: position 9,094 of record SIBK01000103.1, read on the forward strand.
GATCTTGGATACCCACGATTCGCCTTCTGGGGAACCGCGATATTGTTCGGTCTCGTCCACATGAATCGAGCCGCATTTCTGCCACTGACGGTATTCGGACTCTCCCTGGCATGGCTCTATCAACGCACGGGCAACCTGCTGGCACCGGTCACCGCCCACGTCCTGTTCAACCTCGCCCCCTTTGTGGCGCTCGCGGCCGGAACGGATCTCAAATAGGGCAATCTTCAGCCGCTCACATTGCAGCAGGCCACCGCGCACTACTTGATCGACTGTGAATCTCAGGGATGAGGCAGATCGCCCATTTTCGATTCACCGGCTTGAAACGGTTTGAACACAAAAAACTCGGGCAACAGTCGCCGGGCAACGTCGAAGGGCGGCTCGCCGTCCCGATAGGGGACAAACATCGATACCAACTCAACACCACTCAAGTGGCGGGCGCTCGGCAGCCAGCCGTATACTTCGGGCAGCACAGAAAGGCGCGACGAGTAGTTCATCTGCACCGGTTCTCCGTTCCGCCACACGCCCCACAATTGCAACATCTTCGTTTCCGGCTTGGCATTCGGCTGCTCGAACTGGAACACCAGCCATTTCAAGGGAGTTCCCGAGATAGGTATCTCCACCGTGCCAACCTCTCCGACCTGCCGCCAGCCCAGCCCCGGCATGCAGGAGTCCGGACGATGATGCAACGCCGTCCGACTGGCGGGGGACGGCTTCCAAAACAAATGATACGCACCGGCGAAGCCCAGGGGCGCGAGGGCATTGGTGACTCGCAGGGATTCACCAGAAGTCGCGCCCAACTGATCCCACGTAGGTTCGTCAAACGGTACCTTCTCCAAGCCCACGCCCACGCCCACACCCGTGCCGGTACGATCGGTAAACTGAGGCGCCAATTGCGGTTTGGTCTGGAGTCGTAACACCGCATACCAGGAGTGCACCAAAGCGAACATCAGAACACCGACCATCAGGAGCGGTCGCAAGTCGGGAATCCGATGCCAGTGCAGGTTCGCAAATTTTGAAAGAGAGAGCCCCTGCCTGGGTTCCGGCCAGATATCCTTGGAGCCAACCCGGCCGAGGCCCTGAGCGATCAGCCAAATCAAGGCGTAAAGGGAATACATCGCGATATTGCCCACGAGATCATGCCGGTGATGCATCGCCGCCTCGCCGCCCTTCTCCATAATCCAGCATAAGGTGAAGGTCCGCGCCAAGTTGCTGCACAACGCCAACAGCACCGTGAGAAATGTGAGCACCCACCGACGAGTCACGCTCAGCATGGAGAGTTCACCAATCGCAAGGCACACCATCAAACCCGATTGCAGCGACCGGATACCGCTGCACGCTTCAACAATCCCTACCGAACCATTCGAGAGATGCAACACGGCCCCATCGGTCTGCACCGGCACCCCACACCACAGAAGCGCTTCAGAAACCACCTGCGAAACACTGATCATCATCTGTTGAACGAGAGGATGTTCGACCCGTGCCGGCCAGGGTACTGCCGTTAGAAAAAACAAGGTGGGGAACACCACCAGATTCAGTAACCGTCTACCGCCCAGCCAAAAGGCACCCGTAAGGGTGATCCCCACCGTCGCCAAATTGATCGCCCACAAGACAACGCCTGATTGGTGGTACTCAGTGCGAGTGACCTCCAATGGAAATATCAACAGCCCCGCCGCCACCAAGAGCCACCGGTTCGGTAGCCACCCTTCAGCCCGTGTCGCACCTATTTCCGACCAAAAACCGGCGGGCTGCGATTGGACTCGGCACCAGAGAAAAAAGAGGGCCACCGGCAGTACGACCCAGCCGTAGGAATAGTTGGCGCTGTCTCTCCAGAAAATGCTGTCAATGCCAACGCTCCAACCCCAGAGCACCAACAGCAAAGCACCGAAGCAACGCCGAAGTGCTCGGATCGATGGGCCGCCTGCTACTGGGGCATCCGTGATTTCGGTGACTTCGAACATCGGCGCGACAAAATATGTTTTCGCAGGGCAACGGTCAAATACGGCGATCGTCCAAACATCAACTCAACATTTCCTAATAGCACGCGCCGTCACGGTTAGACGTCGCCGGCTCATGGCTCAGAAGGAATCTCTCCGGACGCATCGTCGCCCGGTGCTTCATCCTCGGTCTCGCTGACGACCGGAGCGATCGCCTGAAGGCGGTCCTTGGCATCCAAATTGATCAGTTTGACGCCCATCGTATTGCGACCGGCTTCACGAATTGCCTTCACCCCTGTTCGCACCATTTGTCCCGCGACCGTGATCAGCATGATCTCATCGGAATCGCGCACCGTGAGGGCACCGACTACGTTGCCAGTCTTGTCGCCGGTTTTCATGGTGATGATCCCCTTCCCACCCCGACTTTGCGGCCGGTATTCCTCGAAGCTCGTGCGCTTTCCGATTCCATTTTCACTGGCAACGAGAAGAGTGGCCTCAGCATCTAAGACGGCTACCGCCACGACCGCATCCGACGGGTCGAGGTCAATTCCGCGAACGCCGGCCGCGGACCGGCCCACGGAGCGCACCTGCCCCTCCTGGAAACGGATGCTCATACCCTGACGTGTGATCAACACCACTTCATCCGTTCCCCGCGTCAGCTTCACCTCGACCAATCCGTCATCGGCATCGAGTGATATCGCGATAATGCCACCGGTCCGGACATGCTGGAAATCGATGAGTGACGTTCGCTTAACGGTCCCTTGGCGAGTGACGAAGAAGAGTTCGTGAGTTTGCTGCCACGTAAGGTCTTCCCTGTTCGGGCCATACTTACCAACTATCCGCACGAGCGCCTGAGTCTTCTCGTTCGCCTGGAGCTCGAGAATGTTCGCGATGCTTCGACCCTTGGATGCCCGGCCGAGGTCCGGGACCTCATGCACGCGCTCGACGTAGACTCGGCCGAGGTTGGTGAAAAACATCAGGTAATCGTGGGTGCTCGCCGTAAACAAGTGCTCGATGAAATCGCTGTCTTCCTCGGTTTCCGCTTCGCGGGTGGACATTCCGATGACTCCCTTCCCTCCGCGTTTCTGAGCTCGGTAGCTCGATACATTGGTGCGCTTGATCAGGCCGTTGTGCGACAACGTGACGATAACTCCCTCGTTGGCGATCAGATCCTCGAGCGCCATCTCACCTTCATCGGGAACGATCTCCGTGCGCCGAGGCCTGGCGTGCTTGATCCGGATTTCGATCAACTCCTGCTTGATGATGGCCATCACCCGCGATTCCTTGGCAAGGATGTCCAGCAAATCCCGAATCTTCTCGATCAATCCAGCATACTCCGCCCGGACCTTGTCAATTTCGAGACCGGTGAGCTGATACAACCGAAGTTCCATGATGGCATCGACCTGCCGTTCGGTCAGCGCGTAGCGACCGTGGTTGAGGCGCGATTCGCTGCGAATCAAAACTCCCCAGCGCTCGACCTGGGACTGCACCCATTCAAAGGCCAGCAGTTTGATCTTCGCCTCTTCGCGATTCTTCGAATTCCGGATGATCCGGATGAATTCATCGAGATTTGACAGGGCGCAGATATACCCCTCCAGAATTTCTGCCCGCTCCTCCGCCTTCCTCAGCTCAAACCGCGTCCGGCGCAGCACTACCTCGCGGCGATGATCGATATAGGCGGCGATCAGTTCCTTGGTGTTGAGGATTTTTGGACGGCCGTGATCGATCGCGAGCGAGTTGACACTAAATGAAGATTCGAGCTGCGTGTGTTTGTATAAGTTGTTGATCACCACCTTGGAGAGAGCATCCCGTTTCAGCTCGAGCACCAAACGGCAGTTTTCATCGGATTCATTGCGAACGGTCGAAATCTCCGTAATGATCTTCTCATTCACCAAGGCCGCGATCTGCTCTTCGAGCGACGCGCGGTTTACGTTGAAGGGAATCTCGGTGATGACGATCTGTTCCCGGCCGCCCTTGATTTCTTCAATGTTGACGCGGCCACGGACCTTGAGGCTGCCTCTTCCGGTGGCGAAGTAGTTCCGGATTCCCTCCGTACCGCAAAGAATGCCTCCGGTGGGAAAATCGGGTCCCTTGATAAACTTAAGCAACTCAGGTGGCGTAATGTCGGGATTGTCAATCTGGGCACAGATGCCATCAATGACCTCGCCAAGATTGTGCGGAGCCATATTGGTGGCCATGCCGACGGCAATGCCCGTTCCCCCATTCACGATAAGGTTCGGAAACGCCGCGGGAAAGACACTCGGTTCGGTAAGTCGCTCGTCGTAATTTGGAACAAAGTCGACCGTATCCTTGTCCATGTCCGCCATCAGCAGGGCGCCCAGGTGGGTAAGCCGTGCCTCCGTATACCGCATAGCCGCCGGGGGATCACTCTCGACTGACCCAAAGTTCCCCTTGCCGTCGATGAGCTTCTCACTCATGACCCACGGCTGAGCCATGTGGACCAGTGTCGGATAAATGACCGCCTCACCGTGCGGGTGGTAGTTGCCCGACGTATCGCCGCAAATCTTCGCGCACTTCATGTGCTTGCGGCCCGGGAAGAGAGAAAGCTGCTCCATCGCGTACAGAATTCGCCGCTGCGACGGCTTGAGCCCGTCCCGTACGTCGGGCAGCGCCCGTGAGATAATCACGGACATGGAGTAGTCCAGAAACGATGCCTTGATCTCCTCGGCGACGTTTATCTTGGTTATCTTTTCACCAACGGAATAAGCGCCTCCGCTGGGAGCTACCGTTGGGGTTGGGGTTGGGGTTGGGGTTGGGGTTGAATTTTCGGTTTCGTCAGGCATGATGCAGTCGGATCAAAAAGGGGTTGATTCGTGTTAAACGTCCAAATTTCTCACGTTTAACGCATTGTCTTCAATAAACTGGCGTCGAGGTTCCACTTCGTCGCCCATCAGTCGGGTAAACATTTCCTCCGCTTCCACCGCATCGGTCAGATCAATCCGGAGCAGCTTGCGTTTCACCGGGTTCATCGTAGTTTCAAAAAGCTCTTTGGCGTCCATTTCGCCCAACCCCTTGAATCGGTAAATCTGAATGCCCTTCTTTCCGACCGCCTTGACGGATGCCAGGATCTCGGGAATCGCGAAAAGTGGCGTCACGGTCGCCTTGTCGCCCTCGCCTTCGGTCAGTTCAAACAACGGTTTATCCTGCGCCGAGTAGTGCGCAATATCGAGGCCCTTCACAGAAAGTCTGCCCAGCAAATCGGCAATGGCTTTGGATTCAAGGTGCAGATCTATATGAGTGCCTCGCCGAATTGGCCCGGCTCTCCTGTCAATTTTCTCCCGCGTTTCCTCATCTCCAAACAGGTCCGCATGAGTCACCTTGAACGCTTCAAATTCCGGGTTGGTGACAAAATAGTGCAACGTCTCATCGTTGCCGTCACGGATCTTCACGAGGTGCTGAGGCAAGGAGCCATCGGTGCCGCGCTTTTCCACGTAATCCCCAAAATTGCCGCCCTGCCGGCGAATATAAACAGCATGCTTGTCAAGCGACTCCAACAGGCCGAGAATCTCCTCGAGCTGTTTCTGGTCGAACTCCCGGCCGTCCGACAAATTCCTGAGCCGCACTTCCTCGCTCCCATTCTGCAATAGGATGCGATTCATCTGCGCATCGTCGTCCACATAGTCGGTCCGCTTCTTTCGAGTGATGGAATATAATGGCGGCTGGGCGATATAGACGAATCCCTGCTTCACGAGCTGCGGCATCTGACGGTAAAAGAACGTGAGCAACAGCGTCCGGATGTGGGAACCGTCCACGTCGGCGTCCGTCATTATAATAATCTTGTGATACCGCAACCGTTCCAAATTGAAGGCGCCCTCGCCTTCCCCGTCTCCAATCCCGGTGCCAATGGCGGTAATCATCGTCCGGATTTCGGTGTTCTGCAGAACTCGGTCCAGACGCGCCTTCTCGACATTAATCAGCTTGCCGCGCAACGGCAGAATAGCCTGAAACTTGCGGTCCCTCCCCTGCTTGGCCGAACCACCGGCTGAGTCGCCCTCGACAATGTACAATTCGGTGTTTGCCGGATCACGATCGGAACAATCCGCCAGCTTACCCGGCAATCCTCCGCCCGACAGCGAGGTTTTGCGCACCGCTTCACGCGCCTTCCTTGCGGCTTCCCGGGCACGGGCGGCGTTCAACGACTTATCCACAATCCGCTTTGCGATCGGCGGATTGTCATCGAAATAGTTCATCAACCCCTCGTACGCCGCCGATCCCACCACACTGTCGACTTCGGGCGACAACAATTTCACCTTAGTTTGCGACTCAAATTTGGGGTCGCTGTGCTTCACGGAAATTACCGCGGTCAACCCTTCACGGACGTCGTCGCCGGTAATCTGCGGATCCTTTTCCTTCAACAAGTTGTTGGTTTTTGCGTATTGATTGATCGACCGCGTCAGGGCCGACCGGAAGCCGATCAGATGCGTGCCTCCATCGGGATTGTGAATGGTGTTGGTATAGCAAAGGACCTGCTCGTTATAGCTGGTATTATATTGCAACACAATTTCGGCATGAATCTCAATGTCCTTATCGTCATTGCGCAGCTTTGTTTCTCGGCGGAAGGCAATGACCTTCGGATGCAACGGCTCCTTGCTCTTATTCAGCTGCTTCACGAATTCCTCGGTGCCGTCCTTGTAGAAAAAGAGCTCCGGCTTTGATTCCGGCTGCCGTTCATCCAGGAAGATGATTTCGAGTCCTGAATTAAGGAACGCCAGTTCGCGCAGTCGCTGAGTAATGCGGTCGGATTTGAACTCCGTGGTCTCACGGAAGATCTCTGGATCGGGAAGAAACGTGATCAAGGTCCCCGTCCCCTGCGCCGTGCCGATCACCTCCAACTTCTTGACAGTCTTCCCGCGCTCAAACTCCATGTGGTGAACCTTGCCATCCCGGCAGACTTCCACTTCGAACCATTCCGCGACGGCATTGACACACTTGGCTCCGACCCCGTGTGTGCCGCCCGAGAATTTGTACCCGCCCTGGCCGTACTTGCCGCCCGAATGAAGTGTCGTCAGCACCATCTCGACGCCGGGGATGCCGTACTGCGGATGGATGTCGATCGGGATGCCGCGGCCATTGTCGCGAATTGAGATTGATCCATCGACGTGGATATTGACGTTGATCCGCGTGCAGTGGCCTGCCAGATGTTCGTCGACGGAATTGTCCAGGACTTCCGATACACAGTGATGGAGAGCCCGTTCGTCCGTTCCGCCAATGTACATCCCGGGCTTTTTTCGGACCGCTTCCAAACCCTCCAACTTACCCAGTTTTGAGGCATTGTACGAGTGATCGGAACCTTCGGATTCTGTGGACATAAATTCGGCGCGAACCAGCGTGAGAAACCAACGGAAAGCCCGTCAGAAACCGACGCCTGGGTAAGGTAGGAAACCTCACCCCTGGGCACAACGGATTTCTGGGAAAAAACCCAACCTGTTGGGGTGAATGGGGCTACCCATGCCAATCCGTGGAGCCTCAGGGCTCCTGACCTCGCACCGAGACGTTTTGCCGACTTGGAAAAGGAGCGGCACCGGCAGGCCGATGAAAACACAACAACTAACTCTCTCGGCCAAAAAGCCGTTCAGCAGAACCGCTACTTCTTGACTGTTGTATTCTCGGACATCCACTTCCCATCCACCAATGAATCCTTAGCGTCCACGTTGAGTGCGATGGAGCCGTCATACTTGACTGGGGCATTCTTGATGAGTGAACCCACCCATCGATGGATTTCGGCATGTCCATCCGAAAAAGAGAATCCGCAGGCGCCATTGTGGAAGTTTGCCGGCATATCGATAATATTTCCCTTTGCCGCGCCTGGCTCAATCATCTGAACGGCGAACGCTGCATCGTTGATGCTGTCCGGGTGCTCTTCGATAAACACCCAGGTTTTGGAAGAATTCACAATGCCGCTCTCCTTCGCGTAGGTCCGGTATTTGTCCGCGGGCAACCACCCTCCGAAATCAAAAACCTGGCTCATGGAGATGCTGCGAATTCGCGGAGTGCCCTTTTTCCCCGGGAGCGTACCTTGGGCGGCCCGGTCGGACGGGCATTTGAAAATGGAGTAGGTGTTCACGTACTTGAACAGCGGACCATTGGAAATCAGAGTCTTGTTTGAGCTCGATGAGCTCGTAAAGTCGAGATTGCCCTGAATCCAAACGGGTCGTTTGAACCCGTCCGCAACATCCAGAGATGCAACGACGACATCGTTGTAGTCGTGAGAATACAGCTTCCAACCCAGCATTAACTGCTTGTTGTTGTTCATGCAGAGGATGCCCTGAGCCTTTGCTTTGGCCTTGCCCAAAGCCGGCAACAGCATGCCTGCCAGAATCGCAATAATCGCGATAACGACAAGCAACTCGATGAGCGTAAACCCTCGGTTGCGGGTCCACGAATGTTCGGAGGGAGATGGATGGGAATTCATACGTCTAGAAGAAGTGACTAAATTCAGTTGAACCAAGAGTATGGGTCTTGTCAAACTGTTATTGATCGCCCTGCCCAGAGGGGTGCATCTCACGGAAAGAGCGGTTTTCTCGAGTGACTGAAAGAGGAGGTAAAAAATGTGCGGGGATTGCGAAGAGATCGTGGTCAGCCAGAAGGCTGGACCGAGAACTGAGCGGGAGGGAATAACTGCTGCCAATAGCCCGTATGGTCAAAAAACTCGAATCTACCAATATTCAATGATTTACAGAGCGATCAGGAGATTGCTCCCAGGCCGTTGCCGCGGTTAAGTCTTGTCGATGAATTGGAAACGAATGCTGGCGACCCTCTCTGGTTCGGTGGATCAGGAACTCCTCCTGCGCAACGAATACTTGGTGACGGAGAACCGCATTCTCAAGAACCAGATCAAGGGGCGATTGAAGCTCACGGACCCGGAGCGAATCAGCTTGGCCGAGAT
>SIBK01000104.1 GCA_009695205.1 Pedosphaera sp.
ATAGCCGGTCCAAAGAGTGAGTGTGAGGGGAGCTCCTGGAGTTGGGCGTATGCATCTGCAAGCGGGGCAACAGTAGGTGGCATTGCCGATCGGTTTGCCGTTTAGGAGAACCTCGGCACTGTCGAGGTAGCCGCCGGGCACGGACGATTCGAGGACGATCCCGATGTTGTCGCCGGCGTGAAACGTGTCGCCATTCTGGGGTTTAGCAAACTTCAGAAATGATGTCGTTGGATTGCTGGGAATAATTAATCCGAACGGCTCGGACTTGACCTCCCGGCCGGCGCTGTCTGCGGCGGTGACAACAAGAACATGTTTTCCGCGGGCGGGTGCGACCCATTCCCAGGCGAGCCGGTTTTCCGGTCGAGAGGAGGTGGGAATATCTACGCGCACGCCGAGCGACAGATCGTCAGCGAACGCCTCGACTTTGGCGTGTCCGACGCTATTTTTCACCTCCGCTTGAATGTCCACAATCGACACCTGGTGCGACGATGGGAAATCCAGTGTCTGGATGCCATGGACGGTTGCGGAGGTGATTTTGACCTCCAGTGGAGCCGGGTCTGCCGCAGTCAATGCGCAAGCCGTCATGAGCGCAGCTTGTAGACTCAACATCCAGCGAAGGACCACTTGGTTGATTAAGGAAACATTCATGAGAAAGGGAGGTTAATGCCGACGGATTCCAGAACGTAGCAAACGGTGTTCCGGAAATCAGGAATTCCTTGATTCGTGGACGATTGCCAACGTTGGCCATGGCAAACCCCTCGTAAATCGCTTCTATCGACGGAGTTTCTTAACCAATGACATCGCAGATGGCATTCCTGGCCAATCGCGGTTGCGGGGAGTTGTGGTGAGCTCCCCGTGGGGCAGGGAACAATTGGGTGAAATTCCCCAGCGCTTTCATTTGCGGATTCATGAGAGCGCCACTCGGTCTGGGAGCGGCCGTTCGTACCCGCCCGCTTCCATTCCAGGAAGAGCTTTGTTTTCGATCGGCGTCGCCGGTAGTCTCCGCTCTCGATGATTTCGCCGAGCCGTGAAGAATTCGTCCGCCTGGCCGCCCAGGGAAACTGCATTCCGGTGACCCTTGCGCTGCTTGCGGATTTTGAAACGCCCCTCTCCGCCTACAGGAAACTGCGCGGAACCGATGAATCGTTTCTATTCGAATCGGTTGAGGGTGGGGAGCATCTGGGCCGCTACTCCTTCTTAGGGTGCAATCCGCGCGCAGTGATCCGGCAGACCGGGAGTTCGGTCGAGGTGATTCAGGAGGGGCGGGTGATCGAACGGTATTCGGTTTCGCCCCATGGACAATCCGCCGACCCCAAGGTCGTCACCGACGGCCTCGTAGTCCTGGAGCAAATCATGGCCCGGTACAAGTCGGTGCCCCTGCCCGGACTTCCGCGGTTTTCAGGCGGTGCGGTCGGTTTCCTTGCCTATGAATTCATTCACGACGTGGAGCCCGTTGTTCCCCGACCTGCTCACGACGAACTTGGAACTCCCACTCTGTATTACCTGATCGCCGACCAACTGCTGATCTTTGACCGTGTGGCACAAACCATGACGATTGTGGTGAACGCCATCCTCGAGCCCGGTGCGAAACCGGACGAATTCTACGATGACGCCGTGGGTGAAATCGACCGGATCACCGAACTCTTGAAACAGCCGTTTGAATACGCGCCAGTATCGCTTCCCTCCGACGGCTCCGAAGTCCCGTTTGTTTCGAACACGACCCGCGAACAGTTCACGGCCAATGTCCGCAAGGCCAGCGAATACATCCGGTCGGGTGATATCATCCAGGTGGTTGGCTCCCAGCGATTCAGCGCGCCGGTGAATGCCTCTCCCCTCGATGTCTACCGGGCGGTCCGCTCCATCAATCCGTCGCCTTACATGTTTCTCCTCGAGTTGGACGGCTTCGCGCTCGTCGGAGCATCGCCCGAATTGCACGTCCGCTGCGATAATCGACATGTTGAGATTCGGCCCATTGCGGGAACCCGCCCCCGTGGCGCCACCGTGGAACAGGACCTTGCCTTGGAGAAGGATCTCCTCGCCGATCCCAAGGAACGCGCCGAACATGTGATGCTGGTCGACCTCGCCCGAAATGACATCGGGCGCGTCTGCGATTTCGGAAGTGTCGTCGTCAAGAAACTTATGCTGGTCGAGCGTTATAGCCACGTCATGCACATCGTCTCCCAGGTCGAAGGCCGCCTGCAGGAAGGACACACCGCCTTTGATCTGATGCGGACGACGTTTCCGGCCGGAACTTTAAGCGGGGCGCCGAAGATTCGGGCGATGCAGATTATATCCGAAATGGAAGGCACGACCCGAGGGCCGTACGGTGGATGTGTTGGATATTTTGCATTCAATGGAAACGCGGACCATTGCATCACAATTCGGACCGCCCTGATGAAGAACGGCCGCGCGTATGTTCAGGCAGGAGGCGGTTGGGTCAATGATTCGACTCCCGACGGCGAGTTTGAGGAGACGGTCAATAAATCCAAGGCCATGCGAAAAGCCATCGCGCTTGCGGAAGGTTTTGGCGAGACGGATCCGTTGTTCTGAAGCATTGGCAACAGCCGACTCCTCAGTATTGGATTGGTTATGATCTCACATTTTCTTGCCTGTGATCTGGGGGCCGAAAGCGGTCGTCTCATGCTCGGTTCCCTCGTCGACGGGCGTCTTACCTTAAAGGAAATCCATCGCTGGCCGAATACGCCCGTAAAATCAGGGGATTCGCTCCACTGGGATTTCGAGGGGTTGCTCAAAGAATTGGAGGTCGGCCTGCGCGGGGCGGGTGCCCTGGGGTTATCCATCGATGGCATCAGCACCGACGGGTGGGGTGTCGATTACGTCCTCTTCGATTCCCAGAATCGCCTTCTGCTGCCTGTTTTTCATTACCGCGACCCGCGATCAACTCTTGGCGTCGAACGGGTGCACGCAGTGATCTCCCAGGAGGAGGTGTTTGCGGAGACGGGCATTCAGTTCATGGCCATTAATACCCTGTTCCAACTGGCCGCGGAGGCTCCCGGGAGATTGACGTCGGGCACGAAGTTGCTGCCGATCGCGGACGCCTTCAATCACTGGCTCAGCGGGGTAGGGTGTGCCGAGGTGTCCGTCGCCAGCACGACGCAACTGTACAATCCTGTGACGGAAAACTGGTCTGCTCGCCTGAAGGGTGTCCTCGCTCTTCCGGCAACCGCGCTTCCGCCTCTCGTGACGTCCGGCACGGTTCTCGGTCCTCTACGGTCCGAGCTCGCGACCGCCTCCGGTCTGGCCGGAGTGCAAGTGATTGCCTCGTGTTCCCATGACACCGGTGCGGCGGTGGTGGCTGTGCCCGCCTCCAGCAGCGGGGCGGCGACACCCGATTGGGCCTACCTAAGTTCCGGTACTTGGTCGTTGCTCGGAGCGGAGATCCGGGCGCCCCTCCTCACTGCGGCGTGCCGAGATGCCAATTTCACCAACGAAATCGGATATGGGAACTCCGTCCGACTCTTGAAAAATATCGTTGGGCTTTGGTTGATTCAAGAATGCCGCCGGGAGTGGGCGTCCGCCGGACAGGAGTATTCCTATGCGCAGCTTGCGGACCTTGCAGCCGGCGCGGAGCCGTTCCGTTCGGTGGTGGATGCAACCGATGCGCGGTTTGTTGCTCCGGGTGGAATGACGGGGCGAATTGCCGATTTTTGCCGCGAGAGCCACCAGCCCAGTCCTCGCACTCCGGCTGAATTTGTCCGGTGCTGCCTGGAAAGTCTCGCCCTGACGTACTCCATCCATCTGCGGATTCTCGAAGAATTGCTCGGAACTCAGTTCCGTCGCCTCCATGTCGTCGGTGGTGGCAGCCGCAACGCGTTGCTGAATCAGATGACGGCGGACGCATGTGGGGTGTCGGTCATGGCAGGGCCCGTTGAGGCAACCGCCGCCGGCAATGTCTTGGTTCAAGCCATGGCGCTCGGGCGGGTTGGATCCCTTGCGGAAGCGCGGGAGATCGTCGCCCGGTCCTCAGACTGCCATGTATACAATCCGCAGAACGATAGGAATGCGTCCTGGGATATAGCCCGCCAGCGCATCAAAGGCAGGGGCTATTTTGCGCCGGTGGTCCGCTCCGCCAGCCAAAGGTAGTCATTCGGTGAAGTGCCACCTCCTGACAGCGGTGTAGACGTTCGCTTCAGAGTGGCGGCATCTCTCCACCTGTGAATCTCCGAATGGCCATCGGCATAGGAGAGAGCTCCGGATCCACCGTGATAACTCGCCGGACAGTCGTTCATCGATTCGTTTTTGGGCAGCACTCTTGTGCCGATCGGCATCAAATGGACCAGGAAGCCATCGTTCAGAGTGGGGCATTCGTCGATAAACACCCATCGGTTGGCGGGTTCATCGAACGCATCAATCTTGCGATATTCGAGCCAGGTCGGTTTTCTTTCCGCGATTTGTGACCACGACGTGCCGTCTGGGAATCCGCCCACGAACGCATTCATCGCTATGCTGCGGACTCGAGGATCCTTCTTTGGCGGGTTAACCGTGCGATCTCCGGGACACTTAAAGATATTAGCCGCACTTCCGAAGTACTGTCCCAGGAGGGCTTTGGTAAAAAGGAGCTTATTGGTGTTGTCGGGATTGCTCGTGTTGTAGCTCAGGTTACCCGTGCACCAACTCTTGTTCAGATTAACCTCAAACACGGTGTTGAAGGGCAATGCCCCTCCGTTGTCATCCGCGTAGAGGCGCCACGCCAACATCACTTGACGCAAATTGTTCATGCACTGGATGCTTTGTGCCTTCACTTTGGCCTTGCTCAACGCGGGCAGCAACATGCCTGCCAGTATTGCGATAATGGCGATCACAACGAGCAGTTCAATCAAGGTGAACGCTGACCGTCCGCTCCGCTTTGCAGGCGCCCGGTTGTCGTTCAGAGTGGATACGTAGGGCATGGGGTGATCGTGCGCTGGTGAATGACAGGTTATCGTTCTTTTTCTTATAGATCGGTTGGATCTCGAAGAAAGATTCTATTCGTATTTTTATCCGTAAAATCTCGCAATGTCAAGAGCGGGGAGGATTGTATCTACTGGAATCCCGTATTTCTTACAACTCGAATAGCGGAAATGGACCGTGCGGCATTGGCTGGTCGCTCGAATTCTCCAGCATCAAACGACAAACCGACAAGGGATTCCCGGAGTATGATAGCCATGACACCTTTGTATTTGGAGGTGAAGAACTTGTGCCGCTCAACAATGTCGGCCAGGTCTGGCCCTGCGAGAACGAACGCAGCTTTCAACGGTGCGCCAAATCGATTCCAATGGCGACGGAGTTCCCGACGGATGGGAGATAACGGAACGTAACGGCACGAGGCATACGCTAGGCCGTTTTCGTGGGCAGAACAATCGATGGAGCGTCGTGGAGCACCCCGAAAAGGCGTCCTCTCAACCCTTCAATCGGGTCTATTGTTGGAGGCTCGATTCCACGGTCGACCGCCACGGCAACCGCATCGAATACGAGTACATCCAGGGAGCTGGGGTCCTTTATCCGTACCGCATCCAGTATGGGCACCTCGAAGGGAGCGTCCACGAGGTTCTTTTTCAATACGAAGACCGTCCGGACGCCTTCGATGATTACCGTCCCACTTTTTCGGCTCGTCTGGATCGGCGCCTCAAGCGAGTCGAGACCTTCGGTAACAGGGCGCGGCTTGATCGGGCCGACGAGAAACGCCTGGGATTTAGCCAGGAAAACCTCGAAGCCACTCTCTTGCCGAACCCACCTGCATTCGTGACCTACAGCCATGCGGCGACCCGCCAAATGGACGTCAACTTTGACAAACGGGGCGACTTCGTGAATCTCGAACCCTCCTTTCGCGCCATGAAGGTCAACACGTTCTTCATCGAGCGCAGCGGACGTTGGGTTGCCGGAGAATCGATGCTTCCTCCCAGTTATCCCCTCGCCAATACATTCCAGGGCCCCGACGGCCAGCCCAATCCTTGCGTTCAACTGGCCGACATGAACGGAGATCGCGTGTTGGATCAGATATGCCTCGCCGCATCGCCGAGCGCCGCCGGTCAGCGCCTCCGCATCAGCTACTGGCCACTCTGTGGCCTCGGACGCTATGCCGCGGAACGTTCCATGGCCACGGACGCTGCCGACACTTTAGAGATCGGCAACGCCGATCTTCGAGATGTCTTTCTCGACGACATCACGGGCGACGGATTGGCGGACCTCCTAGCCCTGGATGGAAGCGGGCCCGAGACCGTGCTCACACTGCGGGTCAATATCGCGGGCCAGCGTTGGTCTCCTCCGTACACTCGAGCCGGGCTCGCACGGTACGCACCTCGCGACCCCGCTGCACCGACTATCGTGCGCTTGGCAGATCTCAACGCCAATGGCTCGCTCGACCTGCTTTTCCGCAATACTGCCCCGGAGGACTCCTGGGATTACGTCGAGCTGCTCCCCGCAGGCAAACACAGCCTCATGACGGGCATCGACAACGGACTGGGCAAACGCATCAGCATCGACTACGGCTCGGCCGCAGAGGACGAACAGCGGGCCCGCGAGGCGGGCAACCCCTGGCGCACGTTCGCCCCCATCCCCTTGCAGGTCGTCCGTCAGATTCGAACGGCGGGCGGACAAGACCTCAATGGCGACGGGCATGAAGACACTGCAGTCCTGGAGTTCTCGTATCGGGATCCCTATTACGAGGGGTTCGAGCGTGAATTTCGAGGTTTCGCGTTCGCGCAACGAGTTGAGTACGGTGACGATTTTCTGTTCGATCCGGCGTCCGGATTGATCAAGGCGAGTTCCTGATGGAATGCGGCTCGCCCGCCCACCGGGCAGCTCAGCGGCCCCTCGCTGGTCACCCGTTATCGCTTCCATACCGGCGCGGCGGATTAAAAGGACAACGACGACTACGACCCCGATTCAGCGTCTGCACACCAGATCGATGAGTTTACGGTTGTCGGTGGACGAGAAGAGGAGCCCTTGAAGGGCCTGCAGTGGGTCGAGGAACAGGTCGACCCGGTCGTGCTACATTCTGCGGCGGACGGCGGGTTTGACTCCGGGTGCGCGGCGGCGGCCGTGGCGCCGACTGCCGATGGCCAAGCCCAGCTCACGCCCGACGCATACGTCTATAGACGCAGCCGCCAGGAGTGGACCCTACGGCGCTTGTACCGGCCTTCTGAAGCCGTGCCCTATTTCGCCGACCAGGATGCCGATGGTGTGATCGAGGACTATCGTAACATCCCAGCCCCACCCGTTCCTCCCGGGCGGTTTGCATCGCAGGGCATCGCGGTGCTGCCGGGCAACGGACGCTCGGTGAGTTTCGTCTTCGTCAGCCACCAAATGACCGAGGTGCGCGAAGCAAACGGGCTCCTCTCGTTTACGCTGGGGTATCCTCAAGCGGCGGCACTCCGGACCACAAAGACCTTCGACCACGATGACTATGGCAACCAGACCCTGATGCACGATCGCGGCCTCGAAGGCGCCTCGTTCGATGATGAGCGCGTCACGACCACCACATACGCTCATGGGGGAAATGCGTTTTCACTCTGGGTTCTCGATAAGCCCGATACGGTCACTGTTACGGACGAGCAGGGCGCGTTCGTCGCCAAGAAGGTTTATTTCTACGATGGAAAACCGTTCGTGGGTATCCAAGGGCAGATCGATACCCGAGCTCTCCTTAACCGGAGAGTCGACGAAAAGTGACGAAAAGTGACAGGTTCAATTGAGTCTAATGAACCTGTCATGTTGTGTCACTTTGTCTGATTACGGCCCAAGGGTGGACCGGTTTGGGAGGGTCGCACGTGAAATAATTGCGCTTGGCCTAATGCCCGTTGCTTATCAGAAATGTTCCTAACCGATATCTTCACCCGAAAGGAAAGGCTTGATTGCCCTGGGCACTCTACGCCGCCCGAATTGATCCCCTGACGGCACTGCGAATGGACTGAAACCTTTTGTCCCCCAGCTGTGTAGTCGAACATGAAGTGCAAAATGCCATGAAACTTACCTCCAACATCCTGCCCCTCGTCACCACTGTTGCCTGCGCGGCATTGACTGCCGCGATGCCTCTCAACGCCGCTGGGTCGGAACGGACCGAGCACAAGAGCCTGCCGGCCACGAGCGGCGGCACCTTGACCATAAAGACCTTTGCCGGCGCGATCGACATCAAGACCCACGACCGAGATCAAGTTACCTATGACGCCGTGCTGAAGCCCGGTAACAGCTGGTTTGGCACAAGCTCAAGCGATCTCGTCGACCCGATTGTGTTCGCCTATGAAAACTCGAATGGCGACGTGAAGATCACGATGAAGTGGAAGGACGGCAGACAACCGCGCAACGTCAACCTGAACGTCCGGCATACGCTGCTGGTGCCCGCCAGGTACAACCTCGATGTGCGAACCGCAGGCGGTAACATCCGCTCCGGTACGCTTCAGACGAACAGCCGCTCGGAGTGCCTGCGTTCCTCATTTTTCGGCCTATCCGTCGCCCGCGAGTTTGGCTAAAGTCTTCGCCACCATGACCCGATTTCGTCCCGCGTTCCTTGTGTCCATGATCGCCGCGTTCGGCCTGGATGTCCTTGCGCCCGCGCAAGAGACGCCGCTTGCCCTCACCGGCGCGCAAGTCATCACCGTTAGCGGCGAGACCCTCGAGCAGGGTGTGCTCGTGGTGCATCGCGGGAAGATTATCACGGTCGGCCCCCGTGGCACGGCCCTCCCGTCGGGTGCGACCACGCGGGATGTCACTGGCCATATCATCATGCCGGGCCTTGTGGACACGCACAGCCATATCGGTAGCCCGGCGGGTGGCGATCAATCGGCGCCGATCCAACCGGACACGCGCGTGCTCGATGCCATTGATGTGCGCGACCCCAGCATTCAAAAAGCTCAGGCGGGCGGGATAACCACTGCTAATATCATGCCGGGCTCCGGCCATCTCATAAGCGGTCAGACACTTTACCTGAAACTGCGCGACGGCAACACCATCGATGACCTGCTCATCACCAACAAAGCGGGCCGTGTCGCAGGCGGGCTCAAAATGGCCAACGGCACCAACTCCCGTAAGGACCCGCCGTTCCCCGGTACGCGCGCCAAATCTGCCGCGCTGGTGCGCGAGAAGTTTGTCGCCGCGCAGGATTATCGAGACAAGATCGCCCGCGCCAAAGGAGACGCTGACAAGCTGCCCGCACGTGACCTCGCTCTCGAAACTCTCGTCGAAGTCCTTGAAGGCCAACGCGTCGTTCATCACCACACGCACCGCCATGATGATATTCTCACCGTGCTCCGCCTGCAGAAGGAGTTTGGATTCCGCGTTGTGCTGCATCATGTCAGCGACGCTTGGAAGGTCCCAACGGAAATTGCCGCAGCCAAGGTGCCGTGTTCTATCATTCTCCTCGATAGCCCCGGCGGAAAACTCGAAGCCCGCGACGTCGATTGGAAAAATGGTGTCGCACTGGAAAAGGCGGGCGTCCCCGTCGGCTTTCACACGGACGATCCCGTGACCGACTCGCGGCTTTTTCTTCGTTCTGCGGCCTTCGCGGTGCGTGCGGGCATGTCCCGTGCGGGTGCGCTGCGCGCTCTCACATTGACCGGGGCTGAGATGCTCGACCTGCGGGCCCGCAGTGGTTCGCTCGAAGCCGGCAAGGATGCCGATTTCATCCTGCTCTCCGGGGATCCATTCAGCGTTTATACGCACGTCCTGGAAACCTATGTGGACGGCGTGAAAGTTTTCGATCGTGAAAATGAAAAGGATCGCCTCTGGTCTACGGGCGGTTACGGCGCCGGGAATCCACGTGCCGCGCATCTCTGTTGCTTTGGAACCTGGGAGGAAGCTCGATGATAAAGTTCACCCTGTATTTCGTTATTCCAGGCTTCCTCCTTGCCGCGACCGTCTCCGCTGAAGACATCGTCGTTCAAGGTGAGATCCTTCACACGATGGCGGGCGAGGTCATTCGGGATGGCGTCGTGTTGATCAAGGACGGCAAGATCGAAGTTGTTGGCCAGACCGCCTCGGTAAAAATTCCCGCCGGCGCGCGCATCCTCAAGGCTAAAGTTGTCACGCCCGGACTCATCGATGCCCATACTGTCGTGGGTTTTTCCGGCATTCTGAACCAGCCGCATGACCAGGAACAATTGGAGAAATCCGCGCCGCTCCAGCCCGAGCTTCGCGCGATCGACGCCTACAACGGCCGCGACCCGCTGGTCGATTACGTCCGCAGCTTCGGAGTCACCACCCTCCACACCGGTCACGGCCCGGGCGCGCTTATCTCCGGCCAGACCCTGATCGTGAAGACGTATCCTGCAAACTTGGAGCAGGCGCTCCTCAATCCGGCTGCCATGACTGCGGCCACTCTCGGCTCCGGCGCCAAGGCTGAAAAAGACAAAGCGCCCGGCAACGCTTCCAAAGCAGTAGCGATGCTCCGCGCGGAACTCCTCAAGGCCCAGGATTACGTCGCCAAGGGGAAAAAGAGCGACGTCGAGAAGCGGCCCGCGCGCGATCTCCATCTTGAAGCCCTCGCCCGCGCGCTCGACGGCGAGCAACCGCTCCTCATCACGGTGCAGCGGCATCAGGACATTCTCGCCGCGCTCCGCCTCGCTGCTGAGTTCAAGCTCAAGATCGTCCTCGACGGTGTATCCGACGCGCCGCTCGTCCTCGCCGAGATCAAGAAGAGCGGGTTCCCCGTATTCCTGCACCCGACAATGTACCGGGCGAACAGCGACACCGAAAACCTCAGCCTCGAAACGGCATCCAAGTTGAGGAAAGCCGGCATTCCCTTCGCGCTCCAAAGCGGTTTCGAAAGCTATGTGCCCAAGACCCGTGTCGTCCTTTTCGAAGCCGCCGTCGCCGCCGCTAATGGCCTCTCCCAAAACGAAGCCCTCGCCTCCATCACCATCGATGCCGCGAAAATACTGGGGATCCAGAAACGCACTGGGTCGCTTGAAGCCGGCAAGGATGCAGATCTCGCCCTCTACGACGGCGACCCTTTCGAATACACCACGCACTGCACCGGCGTCATTGTGAGCGGCGTTGTGACGGACGTGCAGCCGCACTGAATCGCGGAACAAACGGCCGAGGTCGCGGGGATTCTCCTGACTTCGTCGAATTTGAGTGAAATTCTATCGAGAAAGAGAAAGCCAGAAAATCCGGCCAGAAACTTGCGTTACAGAGTTGGAAGTTGAGCGGATCTGGGGCAAGTTGTCTGGATACGACCTCTCCGGACTCTTTGCCATGAAATTTGCCAGTATTTTGGTCCTCTGTCTAACGCTCCATGTGGTGGCTGCGGAAAAAGCGCCGATCGCGGCGTTGCCCGCCAACCATCCTCTCCTCGGCGGCAAGGCGGCTGCGAAAAAGGACCGAAGCAGTGTCACGGAAAGCGACCGGCAATGGTGGGCCTTCCAACCGCTCAAGCGGACGAGTCCGCCCCGTGCGGGAGCGGAGGGCACCGGGCCAACGCCCATCGACTCGTTCCTCCTGGCGCGCCTCGAAGAAAAGCAGCTCACGCCCAACCGACCCGCCGACCGCCGGACGCTCATTCGCCGCGCCTCGTTTGACCTGCTCGGGCTGCCCCCGACGTCCGAGGAAGTGGATGCCTTTGTGCAGGACACTTCATCCGACACCTGGCCAAAACTCATCGCGAAGTTGCTGGATAGTCCTCGTTACGGAGAGCACTGGGCCCGGTATTGGTTGGATGTGGCGCGCTTTGCGGAGAGCTCGGGATTCGAACACGACTACGATCGGGCGAACGCCTATCACTACCGCGATTTCGTCATCCAAGCGCTCAACTCGGACATGCCGTTTGACCAGTTCGTGCGCTGGCAGATTGCGGGTGACGAATTCGAACCAGACAATCCTCTCGCGCTGATGGCGACCGGTTTTCTCGGCGCGGGCGTCTTCCCCACGCAGATCACTGCAAACGAAGTGGAACGCGCTCGTTACGACGCCATGGATGACATGGTCGCCACCCTGGGCACTGCGATGCTGGGTATGACGGTGGGTTGCGCCCGGTGCCATGATCACAAGTTCGATCCTATTCCGACCCGCGATTACTACCGGATGCTTTCCACCTTCACCACGACAGTGCGCAGCGACATCGACCTCGACCTGCAGCCGGAGCAGAATCAACGCGCGAAGGAAACGTTTGATCGCGAACATGCGCCGTTGGTCGGCGCGCTGAAGGCCTACGAAGAACATGAATTGTCGGAGAAATTCAATGCCTGGCTCGCCGCAGGAGCGCCATTACCTGCGCTGGCTAAGTGGGAATTGCTCGAACCCACCGCATTGAAGTCCAAGGCGGGCGCCACCTTCAAGAATCTCGAAGACGGCTCCTTCCTAGCCGAGGGGAAGAATGGCGATTCGGATGTCTATACTTTTACGACGGACGTTGCCACTCGGGGCCTCCGTGCGTTGCGTGTGGAAGCCTTGTCACATCCCAGCATGCCCAGAGCCGGGCCGGGCCGGGCGGACAACGGCAACATTGGACTAAGCCGCATCCGCGTCTTTGCATCGCTGCGGAGCGGAGGTGAAACCAACGAAGTGAAACTTGTCCGAGCCCGGGCAACGTTTGAGCAAAACTCGAACACACTGTCCGTTGCCTCCGCCTTGGATGAAAACCCGAGGACGGGTTGGGCAGTGGATCCCAAGTTCGGCACGAACCACGCCGCCATCTTTGAATTCGAGAAACCAGTGGGTTTTGATGGGGGCGCGCGGTTGTCGGTCCAACTCGAGTTTGACTTGAACACCAAACATAACATCGGGCGGCCGCGTCTGGCGGTGACGACTGCTGAGCAGGCAGGCTTTGACGGGGAGGCGTTACCCGCCGCCATCGCCACGATTTTTGAAAAGCTCCGACCCGCCCCTGTACCGCAACCTTCGCTGACCTCCACCGATCGCCTCGCCCTTATTACTTGGTGGAGAACCTCCGACCCGGGTTGGCGGGCGCGTCACGCCGAAGTGGAGGCCCACGGCCAGCAAGTTCCCAAGCCCAAGCTCACCAAGGTGCTCGTCTGTGCCGAGGGTTATCCGGCCGTCCGGATGCACACACAGGGTGCGGACTTTTTCAACGAGACTTTCTTTCTCCAACGCGGCAGTACCGAACTGAAGCGCGGTGTCGCCGCTCCGGGCTTTCTGCAGGTGTTGGTGCGAGAGCCCGAGTTGGAGAAGCGCTGGCTCTGGCAGCCACCCGCCGGGGCGAAATTCTCCGGACGCCGTCGCTCGCTGGCAAACTGGATGACCGACCCCGACCAGGGCGCGGCCCACCTCGTCGCCCGCGTGATCGTAAACCGCCTTTGGCAGCACCACTTCGGGCAGGGTTTGGTCGCGACACCCAACGACTTCGGTGTGCAGGGTACGAAGCCCACACATCCCGAGTTACTCGACTGGCTGGCCTCGGAACTTATCCGTGGAGGGTGGCGGCTCAAGCCGATCCACCAATTGATCATGACCAGCAGCGCCTATCAGCAGGACAACAGCGCTGACGCGGCCAAGCTTAAAGCCGATCCAGCCAACGCCTTGATTTCGCGGCGGATTCCACAACGGCTGCAGGCCGAAGCGATCCGGGACTCACTCCTGTTCATCTCGGGCGAGCTTGACATGAACATGTTCGGACCCGGCACGTTGGAGGAGACGAGCCACCGTCGCAGCATCTACTTCACCGTGAAACGCAGCCGGCTTATCCCGGCGATGCAGGCATTCGACGTGCCTGAACCGCTCGTCAGCCAGGGCACACGCCCTACCACAACGGTCGCGCCGCAGGCCCTGATGCTTATGAACAGCCCGCACGTCCGCTCGTGGGCCGTAGCCTTCGCCCAACGTATCGCCCTGAGTTTAGGTCCGAACCAAGCGATGCCCGAGATCGTTTCCCGCGCCTATCGCCTCGCTCTAAACCGGGCGCCGACGGAGCGCGAGGCCGCTGACGCCATCGATTTTATCGAACACCAGAGCACTCGTTACCATGCGGAACAAAAGCCCGATGCGAGTAAAATGGCCCTGACCGACTTCGCTCAAGTGGTGTTAAGCCTCAACGAATTCATTTATGTGGACTGACCCTTCCCTGCTCAATCGCCGTGAACTGCTCCGTCGCGCCGGTGGCGGCGCCGGATTGCTCGCCCTCGCCGGCTTGTTTCAAGATACCGGGTTGCTACTGCCCTCCGCACGCGCCGCCGAGACCAACCCGCTGGTTCCGCGTCCGTCACACTTCCCAGCCAGAGCCAAGTCCGTGATCTGGCTCTTCATGAACGGCGGTCCAAGCCAGGTGGACACCTGGGATTACAAACCCGAACTCATCAAACGGGACGGCAAAGAGCTCGAAGGTTTCGACAAAAAAACGGGGTTCTTCACGGAATCGGTCGGACCCCTCATGAAATCCCCCTTCGACTGGGCGCAACACGGTCGAAGCGGCACCTGGGTGAGCGATCTGTTCCCGCACATGGCGCGGCATGTGGACAAGATGGCGTTCATTCACTCGTGCCATACCGAGTCGAATAACCATAGCCCAGCCCTGTTCATGATTAATACTGGCTCGACGCGGATGGGCTCCCCTTGCGTCGGCTCGTGGATGACCTACGGGCTGGGCAGCGAGAGTCGCAACCTGCCCGCATTCGTCGTCATGAGCGATCCACTCGACCGCGGCTTGCCCAAGGGCCAAGCTAGCAACTGGGGCGCGGGCTTTCTTCCCAGTGTTTATCAGGGCACTTGGTTGCGTCCGAAGGGTGATCCCATCGACAACCTCAAGCCGCCGGCCGGGATGAGTGATTCCTCCCAACGCGCGCAACTGGATTTCCTCGCCACGCTCAACCGCCATCACCTCACTCAGTCGCCCGTCGAGAGCGAGCTCAGCGCACGGGTCGAAAGTTTCGAACTTGCCTACCGGATGCAAACTGCCGCGCCCGAGGCATTCGACATTGAACGGGAGCCCGATCTTCTCAAACAGCTCTACGGGCTCGACCAGAAGCATTGTCGCCACTTCGCCGCGCAATGCCTAATGGCCCGACGCATGGTCGAGCGTGGCGTGCGATTCGTGCAGATTTATTCCGGCGGCATGGACAACCAGCGCAGTTGGGACGGACACGAGGACATCGTCGGCAATCATCGTGGCTTCGCGCGCGAGACCGACCAACCCATCGCCGGATTGCTGGCCGATCTCGAACAACGAGGACTGTTGGATGAGACGCTCGTCATTTGGGGCGGCGAGTTCGGCCGCCTGCCTATTTCCCAGAAATCCAAGAACCCGGGCCGCGATCATAATCCCCACGCCTTCACCTACTGGATGGCGGGCGGCGGCGTTAAAGGCGGCGTCCATTATGGTGCGACCGACGAGTTGGGTCATAAAGCCGCCGTGGACAAGGTGAGCGTGAACGACCTCCACGCAACGATCCTCCACTTGTTGGGTTTCGAACACGAACGCCTGACCTATTTCCAAAACGGCCGCAACTTCCGCCTTACGGACGTCGCAGGCGAGGTGGTACGGAAAATTTTGGCCTGAGTGCGAACCGTTCTATTGCTCCCGCTGTTCGCGCCAATCGTCGACGGTGAGCAACTGCGCCTTCTTCCAGGCACCGTGGCCGTCGAAGAACAGAAGATTGGGACCGGCACCGTGGCGCGCTCGGGCGACGCGGCGTTCGCCGTTTAGGACCTTGCCACCCGAACTGTAAGGCAGGTGGCTGGGGTTCCACACGTCGTTCACTTCGGTGGATCCGTTGATCGACAGGACGCCGATGACAGGCCTCCAAGGGCCGTTTTCGTTATCGGCAAAGTAGGCGGACTCAGACGGTTGTTGAAAGCGGCTCAAGCGTGTCATCCCGGTCACTTCCGAACCCACCTTGTCGCGGGAGCTGCTAAAAACCCAGGCGTTGTCCACGTAGCAGATGAGCTGCTTCTTGTCGGGATAACTGGGGCAGGTGTAGATCTGGACCCGCGCATAGTCCTTTCCCGACTGTCCGCCGAGCAACGGCGTGAAAATCTGCCACCAAAGTGGGAAATTTCCTCGCGGAATAAATCCACTGTTATCCTCGGCGTACATCATCATCCCCAGTCCCATCTGGCGAAGATTGCTGAGGCATCGAGCTTTTCTGGAAGCCTCCTTGGCTCTGCTGAGCGCCGGCAGAAGCATCGAAGCGAGGATGGAAATGATGGCGATAACCACGAGGAGTTCTATCAACGTAAATCCCTGCCGTGGCCGGAATGTCGATTGGAATTTCATCGCGGGAATTTGTGGGCGAGTGATGTGCCAGTCTCACCCGATACGAGCGGATCTCAATCTCTTTTAGGTGGAGTTTTCCATCGTTGGCATGAAAGCGGTCGTGGCGCATCGCCGCGCGTTACTATTGGGTGGACACCCCGAGGTTCTGTGTCGATCGTCTGGCCGCTCTACCGTATCGCAAACTGTGCCGGCCGATTGAATTACCCGACCCGCTGACCCAATTGAACTTGACTGGAGCGCGACCTCACGGACCACTGACCACTCATCTCACATATGTCTGATTGGTTCCGCATCTCGAATGAAGGCGACGTGCCATCACCGGCGCTGCTGTTGTACCCCGACCGCATTGAGGAAAACCTGCGGCGCATGATCACTCTCGCCGGCGGGGCCGACCGGTTGCGGCCGCACGTGAAGACGCACAAGTTACAGCAAGTGATCGCACTCAAGCTGCGCGCAGGCATCACGAAATTCAAGACTGCCACCATCGCCGAGGCGGAGATGACGGCAGCCGCGGGTGGACGCGATGTCCTGCTGGCCTACCAACCTGTGGGACCAGGCATCCGGCGCTTCGTCGAGTTGGTGAAAGCGTTTCCGCAAACACGTTTCGCCGGACTGGTGGACAATCCTCGCACTGTCGAAGAACTAAGCCGCGCCGCGCAATCGGCTGGAGTGACACTCGATTTCTATTTGGACCTCAACGTCGGTATGAACCGCACGGGAATCACGCCCGGAGATGGAGCGGCGGCGGTTTACCGTGCGCTGGCAACGTCGCCTGGTCTCCGTGCCACCGGCTTGCACGCGTATGATGGACACTTGCACAACTCCGACCACGCCGCGCTAAAGCAGGCCGTGGAGGAGGCCTTCCAAACAGTCACCGCGCTCGTTCAAAGGTTGCAAGCGGAAGGGTTGGTTGTGCCAAGGATTATTGCCAGCGGCACGCCGACGTTTCCGTTGCTCGCGAAACATTCCGAAGTCGAAGTCGGCGCGGGCACAACGGTGCTCTGGGACTTCGGCCAGACTGAGACTAGTCCCGAACTTAATTTTCTCAATGCGGCCATTTTGCTGACGCGTGTCGTGAGCAAACCCACTCCGACGCGCCTCACGCTGGATCTCGGCCACAAAGCCGTGGCGTCCGAAATGCCGCATCCACGCGTCCGCTTGCTCGGACTCGAAGAGGCTGTGTTCGCGATGCACAGCGAGGAGCATCTCGTCGTCGAGACGCCGCGCGCCGACGAATTCCAGGTCGGAGCTGTGTTTTACGGAATCCCACGCCACGTTTGCCCGACGGTGGCCCTTCACAGTGAGGTTTGGGCGGTGCGCGAAGGCAGGGCGGCGGAACGTTGGGAAGTCACGGCGCGGCAGCGGAGAATTACGATTTGATCGCACCGACAAATGAAACACTTGCCCGTCCTGTTTTTTGCCGGACTGACGTTGTCCAGACGGTTCTATGACCCGTTCGCCTCCGACGGATGTGCCGCGGGGACCGTGTGAAGTTATTTGGGCTCTTCCGGCTAATCTGTGGGTGGTTTTCAGTGCTGGGAAGGCGCAACTTGCAAAATCGGAGGGGATTGGATGGTCGTCCAGACAACCGTTCGTCTACTTTGGGCCGCCCACCGGCGCGAGCTGTTGGCTCAAGCACGCCGGAGGG